>JANNOC010000419.1:0-14940 GCA_031398865.1 Gemmatimonadota bacterium
GCCGCCCGCGCCGTTCCCGATGTGCGCGGGTTGCCGTTGCGCACCGCGGTGCACACCCTGCACCGCGCGGGCTTTCGCGTGCAACTGGCGGGCAGCGGCGTGGGAGACACCTTCCCGGCGGCGGGCGCCTCGTTGCGTCCGGGCGCTCTCGTGCGGCTGCGCCGGAGTCCATGACCATTCGTACGGCCGCGATCGCGGAAGCGCTCGAGCGGGCCGATCTCCTCCTCGAGCGTCGCGGTACGCTGCCGGCGCGCGTGACGGGGGTCACCGACGACAGCCGCGACGTGCGCCATGGTGCGCTCTTCATCGCGGTTCGCGGATCGCAGCGCGATGGACACGATTTCCTGCCGGGGGCACTGGCGAGCGGTGCGGTGGCAGCCATTGTGGAGGACGCGTCGCGGACCCTGTTGCCGGCGTTCGTGGTGCGCGATGGCCGTCGTGCCGCAGCCATCGCGGCGGCGGCGGCGCACGGCGAGCCGGCGCGCTCGCTGCGCCTCGTCGGGGTGACGGGCACCAACGGCAAAACCACCACGGTGGGCATGTTGCGACATCTGCTCGATGAACCTGGAGCGCGCGCGGCCTCCATCGGGACGTTAGGCGTTCTCGCGGGAAGCGCGGGGAGCACGGTACCGGGTGGCGGTGGACTGACGACACCGGGGCCGATCGAGCTGCAGCGCGTCTTCCGCGTGCTGGTCGATGCAGGGGTGCGGACGGTCGCGATGGAGATATCGTCGCACAGTTTGCATCAGCATCGTGTGGATGGTGTGCAGCTGGATGTCGCCATGTTCACCAACTTCACGCGTGATCACCTCGACTATCACGGCTCCATGCCGGAATACTTCGCGGCAAAGGCC
The DNA here is from genome assembly GCA_031398865.1 of Gemmatimonadota bacterium. Taxonomy (GTDB): domain Bacteria; phylum Gemmatimonadota; class Gemmatimonadetes; order Gemmatimonadales; family Gemmatimonadaceae; genus JANNOC01. The sequence goes on from JANNOC010000419.1 coordinate 855, forward strand.
GGCCTGCTGCAGCATCTCGCGCCGTCAGGCACGGCCGTCGTGAACGCGGACGATGCGGCCTGGCATGCGCTGCCTTCCGGCGCGCGCCGGGTCACCTTCGGAATGTCCTCGCCAGCCGACGTGCGCGCCGACAACGTGCACTTCTCGATGAGCGGAAGTCACTGGCGCCTGCACGCCGGATCGGAGCGCGCGGACGTGCGGCTGCCGCTCATTGGCGACGTCAACGTCGCGAACGCCCTTGGTGCCGCGGCTGCCGCGCACGTGCTCGGCGTCCCGACCGCGGAGATCGCGTCGCGACTGGCGACAATGCCTCAGGTGCCCGGCCGGCTCGAGATTCTGGCGGAGCGTCCCACGGTGCTGCGCGACTATGCCCACACGCCCGACGCGCTCGAGCGGGCACTGGCCGCAGTGCGCCCGTTCGTGCAGGGCCAGCTGATCGTCGTGTTCGGCTGCGGCGGCGATCGCGACCGTGGCAAGCGGCCGCTCATGGGGGCGATCGCCGAGCGCGATGCGGATCTCGCAATCGTCACCAGTGACAATCCGCGCACCGAGGATCCCGACCGGATACTCGACGACATCGAAGCCGGAATGCGTCGTGCGCACGAGCGGGTGGAGGATCGTCGCGGTGCGATCGCGCGCGCTCTGGCGCTGGCCGGAGCTGACGACCTCGTACTCCTCGCCGGCAAAGGTCACGAGACGTATCAGATTCGCGGCACCACCTCACTTCCATTCGATGAGAAGGCAATCGTGGATGAGTTGCGCGCGCTCGCCGGCCCTCGCCGATGAGCGCTCAGTTCTGGACGCTGGATCGCGTCGCGGACGCGCTGGCGTCCGGCAACGGTGTGGCTGAGTCCGCGCACGGGCACCGCTACCCCCGTGGTCCGGGCGCCATCGCGGGCGTGTCGACGGATACGCGCGCGTGCACGCCGGGCGACCTGTTTGTCGCGCTTCGGGGAGAGCGGTTCGACGCACACGACTTTCTGCGCGACGCACTCGCGGCGGGTGCCGGGGCGGTGGTCGTGTCACGCGCCGTGAGGGTGGACGACGTGGGCGTCCCGGTGTACGAGGTAGCCGACACGACGCGGGCGCTGGGCGCGCTCGCGCGCTATCGGCGGCGCAGTTGGGGGCGTCCCGTCATTGCGGTCGCCGGATCTAATGGAAAGACCGGCACCAAGGATCTGCTCCGGGCGGCGCTCGCGTCGATGCTCCAGGTGCACGCCACCACCGGGAATCTCAATAATCAGATCGGCGTGCCGCAGACGCTGCTCGCGCTGCCGGATGACGCGGATCTCGCCGTGATCGAGATGGGAACCGATCATCCCGGCGAGATCGCGATCCTTCGTGCCATCGGTGAGCCGGACATCGCGATCGTGACGTCCATCGGGGAAGAGCATCTGGAATGGCTCGGCGATCTCGACGGAGTGCTGCGCGAGGAGAGCCAGGTTTTCGACGGCGCCGCGATCGCGATCACGCCCGCGTCGCAGCCGGAGGTTGGAGCAGCGGCGCGCGGGCGCGCGCGCCGTGTGGTCAGCGCCGGCCTCGACGATGGGGACGTGCGTCCGACCCGGTGGGGAATCGGCACGGACGGCCTCGGCGTCCTCGACTTCGATGGCACCGTGATCCGGCCGCCGGTGCGCGGCGAGCACAACCTACGCAACGCGATGCTCGCGATCGCGACGGCCCGCGAATGCGGCGTTTCCCTGGAGGACGCGGCGCGCGGCATCGCGGCGATGCCGCTGGCCGCGATGCGCCTCGCCTGGACGGAGCTCGGCCCAGCGGGCGCGACGCTGATCAACGACGCCTACAACTCGAACCCGGCGTCTGCACGCGCCGCAATTCAGCTTCTCGAGCGAGCCGGGCCGGGGCGTCAGCGCGTGCTGGTGCTCGGTACCATGCGTGAACTCGGACCGCAGGCTCCCGCATTGCACGATGATATCGCACGGCAGGCGCTGGCGTCCTCGGTGGACGTGATCGCGGGCGTTGGCGATTTCGCGGCCGCGCTCGAGCGTGCCGGGAAGGGCGGCTCGCGCGTCATTACGGCGACGGATGTGGAGGATCTCTGGCCCCGACTCGAGCCGGTCCTCCATCCCGACGCGACGATCCTGCTCAAGGCATCGCGCGGCGTTCGTCTCGAGCGACTCGTTCCGTATCTCACCGCCTGGGCGACCCGTTAGTGCTCTACTATTTTCTGTACCCGCTGACGCGTTATGTGGACGCGTTCCGCCTCTTCAATTTCATCACGTTTCGCGCCGCCGGCGCGATGGTGACCGCGCTCCTCGTCGCTTTCATCGCGGGACCGTTCATTCTGCGCTGGCTCAATGCCAGTGCCGTCGTGCAGCCGGTGCGCGCGGGGACGCCGGAATCGCATCAGACGAAAACCAGCACGCCGACGATGGGGGGACTCATCATCCTCATCGCCACCATCGTGCCCACGCTCCTCTGGGCGAAACTGGACAACCGCTATGTGCTGCTGGCGCTCTTCGCGATGGTGTGGATGGGCGCGATCGGCTTTCTCGACGATGCCCTGAAGCTGCACCAGAAGCGCGCGGGGAAGAAGAACGAAGGTCTGGTGGAGCGCTACAAGCTCATCGGCCAGATCACGCTCGGTCTCATGCTGGGCTGGTATCTCTGGCAGCATCCGATCTCGACGCTCCCCGGCGCGTCCACGACGCTTCCATTCTTCAAGTACGTGCTCATCGTACCGCTCACGGCGACACTGGCCTGGCTGTATGTCCCCTTCGTCACCTTCATTCTTACGGGGACGAGCAATGCGGTGAACCTCACCGACGGCGCCGATGGTCTGGCCGCCGGCCTGACCGCCATCGCCGCCGGCACCTTCGCGATCTTCGCGTATCTCATGGGTCGCGTGGATGCGAGCGAGTATCTGCAGATCTATTATCTGCGCGGCGCGGGGGAGTTATCCGTGTTCTGCACGGCCATCGTGGGCGCGACCATTGGCTTCCTCTGGTACAACTGTCATCCGGCGCAAGTCTTCATGGGCGACACGGGATCGCTCGCGCTCGGCGGTGCCCTGGGCGCCGTGGCGATTCTGCTCAAGTCGGAGTTTCTGCTGCTCTTTATCGGCGGCGTCTTCATGGTGGAGACGCTCTCGGTCATCGTGCAGCGGACGGTCTTCAAGTACCGTCGGCGGCGGTATGGCCTCGAACACGCGCAGAAACACCGCGTCTTCCTGCGCGCCCCGCTGCATCACCACTTCGAGGTGAAGGGGTGGCCGGAAACGCAGGTCGTGGTCCGCTTCTGGATTCTCGGTCTGCTGTGCGCAGCCCTCGCGCTCAGCACCCTCAAGCTGCGATGACCGCGTGGCGGGAGTCCGAGGCCGGCGGCGAAATCGCTGTCATCGGGCTCGGAAAGAGCGGACGCGCTGTGGCGACGCTGCTCGCGCGACGCGGACATCGCGTGTACGCCTCCGACGCGTCCAATACGGAGGTCGTGCTCGAGAACGCCGGCGCGCTGCGTGCCGCGGGCGTTGACACGGACAGCGGCGGACACGACCTCGGGCGCATTGCCCGCGCCGCGACAGTGGTGGTCAGTCCCGGGGTGCCGCCGGATTCGCCCCCCTTGAGCACCGCGCGGGCCGCGCGCATCCCGATCGTGAGCGAAATCGAAGTTGCCCTGCGGTATCTGCCTGACCTGCGGTATGTGGCGGTGACGGGCACGAACGGCAAGACGACGACAACCGCGCTCGTCAGGCATCTGCTGTCGGCGCTCGGTGCTGATGCCGTCGAAGCGGGTAACATCGGCACGCCGCTAGCCGACATGGCGTTGCGCGCTGCGCCGCCATCCTGGGTCGCACTGGAGGTGTCGTCCTTTCAGCTCCACGACACGCCGGGGATGAATCCCAGTGTTGGCGTGGTCACCAATCTCAGTCCTGACCATCTCGACCGGTACGAATCCGTGAAGGCGTACTACGCGGACAAGGCACTGATCTTCGCGAACGCACACGCCGGATCGCGGTGGGTCGTCAACGCGGACAACGCGGAGCTCGCGCGCCTCATGCGGCAAGTGGCGAAGGGATCACCGGACATCAAGGGGACCACGCTGCGCTTCTCGCTGCGCGAGCGAGATACCGACGCCTGGTACGATCGCGAGAGCGATCAGTTGATGGTGCAGGGTGCGCCGCTGCTGCCCCGAGCGGAGCTCAATCTGCTCGGGGATCACAACGTCGCCAACGCGCTGGCCGCCTCGCTGGCCGTCATGGCGGCCGATCCGTCGTACGGGCGTGATCCGGAGCGGCGCCAGATCGCCGCCGCTCTGAAAACCTTCCGTGCGCTCAAGCACCGTCTGGAGCCCGCGGGGGAGTTTGGCGGCGTGCAGTGGATCAACGATTCCAAGGCGACGAACGTCAGCTCCACACTCGTTGCGGTTCAAGGCATGACGAAGCCGGTCATTCTCCTGCTTGGCGGACGGCACAAGGGCGAGCCGTACACCGCGCTGGCCGAGCCACTGGCCCGCGTCGGCGGCCGGGTGCTCGCGTACGGGGAGGCTGCGCCGCTCGTGCAGGCTGATCTCGAGGGCACGGTCACTGTCGAGCGCCTTGGGTCGTCCTTCGAGGAAGTGATCCAGCGCGCCCGCGATCTCGCGCGACCGGGCGACGTTGTCCTGCTGTCTCCAGCCTGCTCCAGCTTCGACATGTTTCGCAATTACGAGGAACGCGGTGCCGAGTTCAAGCGGCTGGCCGCGAAAGGCGGCCGGAGCTGATGCCGCTGGTTGTCCGCGAGCGCGGCAGCGCCCTGCGCGCTCAGTACGTGGCACGCCCGGCGCCCGCCGAGGGCCCGCCTTCGGTGTCGCGACCTCGCCTGCGCTGGCGCATGGGGCTGGAAGCGCGCGCCCTCACGCTGGTGACCGCCGCGCTGCTGGCGTTCGGCCTCGCCACCCTGTACAGCGCGAGCGCCATCATCGCCGTCCAGGCGGAGAAAGGCAGTGCCTACTATCTGCTGCGGCAGCTCGCGGGTCTCGCCGCCGGGGCGGTGGTCTTCGCCGTCGCCGCGAAGGTGGACGCGGAGCGTTGGCGGCGACTGGCGTGGCCACTCATGGGCGTGTCCATCGTCCTCATGCTGCTCGTCGTTCTCCCTTTCACGGAGGGGCTGGCGCCGCGCATCAATGGCTCGCGCCGCTTTCTCATCGGCGGTGCCTTGCAGCCTTCTGAGCTGGGCAAGCTGGCGGTGATTCTGTGGAGCGCGATGCTGGTCGTGAAAAAGGGACAGACGTTGCGCCGCCTGACGAAGGGACTGCTTCCCTTTCTCGTCGTGATCGGCGCGCTGGATCTGCTCGCGATTCTGGAGCCTGACCTCTCGGTCGCCATGCTGTATACGCTCGTGATGGCCGTGATCCTCTTCGCCGGAGGGGTCCGCATCGGGCATGTCGTCGCCCTGGGGGTGCTCGCCATTCCGTTGCTCTGGCAGCAAGTCGAGCGGCTGCAGTACGCGCTCCTGCGCATGGCCTCCTTCCTCGACCCCGGCACCGTGCCCTCGCATGCGAGTTACCAGCTGCGACAGTCGCTGATCGCCGTCGGGTCCGGGCAATGGGTTGGCGTCGGTTTCGGGGAAGGGCGCCAGCAATACGGCTTTCTGCCGCTGCCCTTCAACGATTTCATCGGCAGCAACGTGGGCGAGGAGTGGGGCTTTCTCGGACTCGCGGGACTGGTGGCGGCCTTCTCGCTGTACGGCTATCTGGGATTGCGCATTGCGCGCACGGCGCGCTCGCCGTTCCTGCAGCTCGTGGCGGTGGGTCTCACGTTCACGACGGTCGTCACTGCCTTCCTGCACGTGGGCGTCGTCATCGGACTGCTTCCCACCACCGGACTGACCCTGCCGTTCATCTCCTTTGGCCGCTCCAATCTCATTCTGTCGCTGCTGATGACGGGGATTCTCGTCAACATCGGCAGCGAAGGGGAACGCGTGGCCGCGCCCGCGCCCAGTGATCCGCTCGCCGCCCGCGCGCGTTGAGAATCGTCTTCGCGGGTGGCGGTACTGGCGGGCACCTGTATCCCGGACTGGCGATCGCGCGCGCTCTCGTGCGGATTGACGCGACGATCCAGCCGCATTTCGTCGGAGCGGTGCGCGGTGTGGAGCGTGACGTGCTTCCGCGCACCGAGTTCCCGCATACGCTGCTGGATCTCCACCCGCTGTATCGGCGGCGCGTCTGGGAGAACTGGCGCACGGTGCGCGGCGCCGCCGGCGGCTGGCGCGCGTTAGGCGCGATCGCGCGCAATCAGCCGCTGCCGCTTGTGGTGGGCACAGGCGGCTACGCAGCGGGGCTGATGCTCGCGTACGCCGCGTCGCATCACATTCCCTATGTGCTGCAGGAAGCGAATAGCTACCCGGGCCTCACCCAGCGTCTCTTCAGCCGCTGGGCGCGCGAAGTGTATCTGGGATATCCCGAAGCCGAGGCGAGAATGCCGCATCGCGGCGCGGCGTTTCTGGACACCGGAAATCCGATCGAGCCGCCTCCCACTGGCGCGCTCCGCCCGTCACGCGAGGACGCGCGCGCACGATGGGGTTTTCGCGGAGTGCGGCAGGTATTGCTGGTGTTCGGCGGAAGCCAGGGTGCGCGGGGGATCAACGTTGTGGTCGACGCATGGCTGCGGCGGCCGGACGCCTTGCCGGACGGACTGGGCGTCATCTGGGGAACGGGTGCGTCCCACTACGATACGTATGCGTCGCATGAGTCCGACCGCGTGCGGGTTCGCCCCTTTCTGTCCCCGATCGCTGACGCATATGCCGCCGCTGATCTGGCCCTCACGCGCGCGGGTGCCATGACGACGGCGGAGCTGTGTGCCTGGGGAATCCCAATGATATTGGTGCCGCTCCCAACCGCCGCCGCGGACCACCAGACAGCGAACGCGCGCAGCCTCGAGGCAGCCGGGGCGGCCATGCACATTCCGCAGCGACTGCTCGATGCCGACGGTCTCGGCCGGGCGATCCGAAACCTCGCAAGCGACCCCGCGGCTCTGCGGTTACTGACCTCCAAGGCGCTCGAGCGGGGGCGTCCTGACGCGGCCGATGTGATTGCTCGGCGAATACTTACCTTGGTTCATCTCAAGCAGATTCGCTCTTGAGCGTCGGGTAATCGCGCCGTATATTCCGCGCCGCACCCATGCCTCTCCTCGACACCACTGATCCGCGTCCGATCCATTTTATGGGAATCGCCGGCGCCGGAATGAGCGCGCTGGCGGAGCTGTTCGTTCGTCGCGGTGTCGCCGTTACCGGATGCGACGCCAGCGTTAGCGGCGCCGACGACTTGCGCCGGCTTGGAATCGTCGTGGTGGAGGGGCATGACCCCGCCCACGCCGAGGGGGTACGCGCGGTCGTCGTCACCTCCGCGGTACCGAAGGACCACCCCGAGTTGCGGCGTGCGCGGGAGCGCGGCCTTCCCGTGATTCGTCGGGCCGAGGCGCTCGGAGAAGCGGTCAGCGGCGGCGATGTCGTCGGCATTGCCGGAACGCATGGGAAGACGACCACCACCGTGATGACCACGGAGGCGCTCAGCGCCGCGGGGCTGGAGCCGACGGGAATTGTCGGCGGCCGCGTCGGCGGCTGGGGCGGGAACTTGCGCTATGCGTCCGATCGTCTCTTTGTAGTCGAAGCCGACGAGTACGATCGCTCCTTCCTCGCGTTGACCCCCAGCATTGCGGTCGTCACGAACGTCGAGGCCGATCACCTGGATATTTACGCCGATCTCGCTGACATCCGCGCGACCTTCGAGCGCTATCTGGAACCGGCGCAGCACGTGGTCCTGTGCGCGGACGACGCTGGTGCATCCACGTTACGCGTGCGTGCCGGCGGAGCACAGGTCATCCGCTACGGCATTCGCTCGCCCGATGCGCGGCTCGTGGCCGACAGCATACTCGCGGACGGGGGCGGATCGCGTTTCAGCGTGCGTTTCGACGGCGAGACGTTAGGCGACCTCGTGCTGCGGGTGCCCGGGGAACACAACGTGCGCAACGCGCTCGCGGCGATCGCGAGCGGACTGGCCCTGGGAGTATCACTGGACGCCATGCGTTCCGGACTGGAAGCGTTCGGGGGCGTCGAGCGACGATTCCAGCGACTCGGGGAGGCGCGCGGTGTGACGGTCGTGGATGACTACGCGCATCACCCCACGGAGATCGAAGCGACGCTGCAAGCGGCCCGTGCTGCCTACCCGGGGCGCCGGCTCGTCGCGGCATTTCAGCCGCATCTCTTTACCCGCACGCGCGACTTCGCCGCGGCGTTCGGACGCGCGCTGGCTGGGGCGGACGCTATATTCCTGACCGAGATCTATCCCGCGCGCGAGCAGCCGATCGCCGGGGTGACGGCCGATCTGATCGATGTCGCGGCACGCGGGGAAGGGGGGACAATGAGTTGGCGTGGTGAGCGGTCGGCGCTCGCGGATGCGCTCGCCGTTGCGGTGCGGCCCGGCGATGTGGTGCTCACGATCGGCGCGGGCGACATCACGCGAACCGGACCCGAGCTGCTGCGCCGCCTGACGCGCACATGATGGGCATCGGCGCGAGCGCAACGGAGGCAAGTGTCGCCGGGCGCGGGTGGATCCGGCGCTGGCGCGGTGGAGCGGTCGGCCTGCTGGCGCTGCTCGTGCTGTCAGCGCCGTGGTGGGGGCGTCCGCTGCTCGCGCGACTGGACTTCTTTCGCCTGCGGTCCGTGGAGGTTGTTGGGGTGCAGTATCTGTCGGCGGGGGAAGTGGTGCGGCGCCTGCACGTGGATACGCTCGCGTCCGTGTGGATGGATCTCGAGCCGCTGGTGCGGCGCCTCGAGCGGCACCCGCAGGTGCGCGCGGTCGAGATCCAGCGCAGATTGCCCGGCACGCTCATCGTGCGGGTGACGGAGAATCTGCCGGTCGCGCTGGTGCCAGCACGCGGTGGGTTTCGCGCGGTGGACGGGGCGGGTCGGCCGCTGCCGGTGGATCCGGCACGGGTGACCATGGATCTGCCGATCGTTCCTCAGCGCGACACGATGGTGCTGCGACTGCTCGACGACGTACGCGCGGCTCAACCGGCGCTCTTCGCTCGGATCAGCGAGGTCCGCCGGGTGGGGCGCGATGAGTTGCTCTGGCGATTGGCCGTGCTCCCCATTCGCACGATGACCGATGTGACGGCGGCGCGGCTCGCCGATCTGTATCCCGTGGAGCGCGATCTCGCGCGGCGGCAGGCACGCGTCGCCGAGATTGACCTTCGTTTTCGTGACCAAGTGATTGCCAGGGTGCAATGAACTTCGAACGCCTCGTCGCAGGGCTCGACATCGGCTCCGCCAAGACCACTGCCCTCATCGCGGAAGTCATCGGCGAGCTGCCGAAGCATCCCAGCATCAGGATCCTCGGCGTCGGGCAGGCCCGAACGACCGGGCTTCGCCGCGGCGTCGTCTCCGACATCGAGGAAACGACGCGTTCCATCCAGCGTGCCGTGCAGGACGCCGAGCGGATGGCGGGGGCACAAGTGGAATACCTGTATGCGGGAATCGCGGGCGAGCACGTTCGAGCGATGACGAGCAAGGGAATCGTCGCCGTCAACGGCGACGAGATCTCCCGCGCGGACGTGGACCGCGCCAACGCGGTCGCTCGTACCCAGTCCATCCCGCAGGATCGCGAGCTGCTGCACGCCATCCCGCAGGAATACATCGTGGACAAGACGCACGGCGTGCGTGACCCGATCGGCATGATCGGCACCCGCCTCGAGACGGAGATGTACCTGGTCACCATTGGAAGCTCACCGGCAATGAATCTTCGCAAGTCGGTGGAGCGGGCCGGCTATAAGGTGCGCGAGTTGGTGCTCGAGCCGCTGGCGAGCGCACTCAGCGCGCTGTCGGAGGATGAGAAGGAGCTCGGCGTCGCGCTGGTGGAGATGGGCGCGGGCACGACCGACATCGCCGTGTTTCACGAGGGGAAGATCCGGCATCTCGGCACGATCAACTTCGGCGGCAACAACGTCACCAACGACATCGTCCACGGGCTGGGCGTCACACAAGCCGATGCCGAGCGACTGAAGGAGCGATCCGGCTGCGCCTTCGAGAGCCTGGTGTCGTCGGATGAGGTACTCAAGCTGCCCAGCACCGTCGCGCAAGGCGACAGGCAGATTCCGCGCGAGCTCCTCGCTCACATCATCCATCAGCGCATGGACGAGATCTTCTCGCTCGTGCAGCGCGAAGTGGAGACGTCCGGTTACGGCGGCAAGCTGAGTGGCGGCGTCGTGCTCACCGGCGGTGCGGCCGCGATGCCGGGAATGGCCGAACTGGCGTCTGATGTCTTTGGAACGGGGGTTCGCGTCGGAGCCCCGGGCGAGAACATCGGCGGTTTGTCCGACTCGGTCGAGGCGCCGCGCTTTGCGACCGCGGTGGGACTGGCCCTGTACGGAGCGCATCGGCTGGCGATCGGGGCCGCGGCGGGCGCGGCCAGCAGCAAACGGCTGTCGATGGGCACGCCTGGCATGGACAAGATCGCCCTGCGCGTAAAGACCTGGCTGCAGGATTTCTTCTAGGGCGGACGCTCCGGACAGTCGCTGTTCGCCTTCGGCTGCGATGCGTCGGCGCAGCGCAGCCGCTCTCCCGCATCAAAAAGCTGCTGCGACCGCGCAACGGTGTGGAAAAACACCTTGACGGTGCTCGTACTCTTTCCTGGCATGAATCGTCCTTTCTTCGGAGTGGTCCGGCGGGGAAGGCGAGTTATATTGGGCCGACCTCTTGCGGGTCACTGTCGCGCGTTCGATGGAGTTCGCCTGGTGGTTCCCGACCGTTGATCGTGCGCGTGAAGCGCTTCCGTCTCATTCTCGCATTAGTGGAGTCCCTCGCGACATGATTTTTGAGTTCGAGGAGAACGCGGCCCAGAGCGCCCGCATGAAGGTGGTGGGCGTCGGCGGCGGCGGCGGAAACGCGGTCAACCGCATGATCGAAGAGCGTCTGGAAGGTGTCGAGTTCGTCTCGGTGAATACCGATGCGCAGGCGCTCCTGAGCTCCAAGTCCGACGTCAAGATCCAGATCGGGAAGAAGTTGACCCGTGGCCTCGGCGCTGGCGCTCGTCCCGAAATCGGACGGCAAGCCATCGAAGAGAGCCGAGCCGACATGGCGCGCGTGCTGTCGGGCGCCGATCTTGTGTTTATCACGTGCGGCATGGGGGGCGGCACCGGCACCGGCGCTGCGCCGGTGGTCTGCGAGCTGGCGCGCGAAGCGGGGGCGCTCACAGTCGGCATCGTGACGCGCCCCTTCCTCTTTGAAGGACGCAAGCGCATGCGGCAGGCGGAACTCGGCATCGCCGAAATGCGCAAGAACGTGGACACCATGATCGTAGTGCCTAACGAGCGGCTGCTCGCGGTCGTCGGAAAGGGCATCCCCTTCCAGGACGCACTCAAGAAGGCGGACGAAGTGCTGCTGCACGCGACGCAGGGCATCTCGTCGCTGATCAGTGTCACGGGTCTCGTGAACGTGGACTTCGCGGACGTGCGCACGGTGATGCAGGCCGGCGGCTCGGCGCTCATGGGCACCGGCATCGGCCGGGGCGAGAATCGCGCGATGGAAGCGGCGCAGCAGGCGATCTCGAGCCCGTTGCTCGACAACGTGTCCATCTCGGGCGCCACGGGCGTGCTCGTCAACATCACCGGTGGCGCGGATCTGACCCTCGGTGAAGTGCATCAGATCAACGAGATCATTCATGACGCCGTCGGCGACGACGCGGAGATCATCTTCGGCGCGGTGCATGAGCCCGCGATGCAAGGCGAGATTCGTGTCACCGTCATTGCGACCGGCTTCGACCGCATTCCCTCGAGCGCGCCGACGGCTGCGCCGGACGCGGCGGTGCGTGGCGTGCCGGTCATTCAGTTCCCCATGCAGCGCCCGGCGCGCGGTACCGGCGCGTCGCGCGCCACACCGGGCGGGGACGCTGCGCGTCGCGCCGGCACCATGCCGCAGTCACCCGCGCCTCGTGGCGGGGATGCCGCGACGGGTCAGGATCTCAGCGACATGGAGATCCCGACTTTCATTCGGCGGCAAATGGATTGAGCGCGAACATCGCGTTTTCTCCTGACGTTCCCGGCGCCGCACGCCGCCGTGATCTGCCCGCGCGCGCGTTGACCTATTTGTTGATCGCGCTGCTCGCGTTCGCGGCGCTGAACGTGAATCCGCCGCTGCCGGGACAGCCCGGCGGTCGTCTCACGGCGGCTCCTGTCGCGGTGCGACCGGAATGGTCGGAAGCGGTGGACACACTCGGGCGCGGCGAGACCCTCACGGCGCTGCTCATGCGTCGTGGTCTGACGTCCCAGCATGCGGTCCGTGTGCTGCAGGCGGCGACGTCGCTCGACCAGCGGCGCGTGCCGGCCGGCATGCCGGTCACGGTGCAGACGCTGCACGGCGATTCGCTGCCCACCGAGATCGTCCTGCAGCTCGCGACGGATCGCCTCATCCGTCTTCGGCGCAGCGGCGACCAGTGGATGGGGATGGAGGAGCGGCTGCCGTGGACCACGGATACCGTCGTGGCGACGGGTGTGATCCTCAGCAACCTGTACGACGCAATTGACGCCGGCGCCCCCGGGCTGCCACGCCCCGCGCGCGCGGAGCTGGCGTGGTCCATGGCGGACATCTTCGAATACCGCGTGGACATGAGCCGCGATCTCCGCTCCGGCGATGCCTTCCGCGTCCTGTTCGAGCGCGGGACGGCGCCTAACGGCGCGGTACGCATCGGCACCATTCTCGCCGTGAGCTTCCAACTGTCCGGCAACGAGGTCGAAGCGGTCCGCTTCACGAGCCGCGGAGCCAGTGGCCAGTATTTTGATCAGACGGGTCGCTCGCTGCAGGCCGCGTTTCTTCGCGCCCCGCTCGCGTTCCGCCGGATCTCGAGTGTCTTCGGGTTTCGCACGCATCCCATTCTGGGCGTTCGGAAGCAGCACACCGGCACCGACTACGCCGCGAACTCGGGCACCCCCGTGCGCACCGTTGGCGACGGCACTGTCATCTTCGCCGGACGGCGTGGCGGCTACGGCAACGTCGTCGAGATTCGGCACCGCAACGGCTACGTCACCCGCTATGGGCACCTGCGCGGCTTCGCTGGCGGTACGGCACGTGGCGCGCGCGTCACGATCGGTCAGACCATTGCGTATGTCGGGAGCACCGGGCTGTCCACCGCGCCGCACCTGCACTTCGAGGTGATCGTCGGCGGGGTGCAAAAGGATCCGCGCGTCGCGCTCGCCACGAAAGGCGGCGACCCGATTCCCAGCGCGGAGCGCTCGGAGTTCGATCGCGTGCGCACGGTGCGGCTGGCGCTACTCGGCGGGCCTGGCGACAGCGTGAGAGTCGCCGCGGTCGATTAGTCGCGCGGCGCGATCAGCGCCTTACGACACGAGGCCACGCGGCGCGTTCAGCCTTACGCCAACAGACCCGCGAGCATCTCACCGAGTTGAGTGGCGTACTTCGGCCCCACGCCCGCGTCCTCGTGCTTCAGAAAGACGTACGCCGACTCCCACGGCTGGTCCGCGATGCGCGTCGCCCACCCCCGCAGCGCGTCTGCATCGTACGCTTCCCGGCGCAGTCGAACGTACCCCCAGGACGCCGTCGAGGGGAGTGTCGCGCTCTCGGGCATGCCGTCCTCCGCCTCGTCCGCGTCCGCGATGCAGAGGGCCGAGCCGTGCGCGTGCAGCGTGTCATACACCGCATCATCGAACCACGACGGGTGCGCGCGCCGCCGTAGAAGTCGTAGCCCCAGACGCGGTTGAGGAGCGCCTCGCGCGTGAAGACCTTGTCGCGGTTTGTCGCCAGAAAGCGCAGCAGCTCATACTCCTTGTACGTCAGGTCGATCGGCCGGCCGCTGATGAACGCCTTGTAGTTGCCCAGATCGATCATCAGTTCGCCCAGGCGCAATGTGTTGTCGCTCTCGACGCCGGACTTCTTCCAGATGGCTCGGCGCACGCGGGCGACGACCTCATCGGCGATGGCGGGGTGGACGATGAAGTCGTCGAATCCCATGTGCACATCGAACGCGGCCAACTGGTCGCTGCGGATGACGGCGATGGTCGCGGTCTGCGGCAGCAGTTCTCGTGAGCGCAGGACTGTGCGGATGGCCTGTGTATCGGGCCTGCCGACCATGCTGAAGAGCA
>JANNOC010000436.1:0-1688 GCA_031398865.1 Gemmatimonadota bacterium
GCGACCCAGACGGGGACACCGACGCCGCCGACCGGCCCCGGTGCCCCACCTCAGCCGCCCAGCGCCCCGCCGCGGACGGCGCAGAGCGTGCTCGCGCACTGGAGCCTCGTCAGGCTCCCTGAACAGCCGATGTTGGCGCGCCGGTTCGACGAGCGCGTCGGATATTTCTCCATCAGTCAGGTGGACTTCGGCACGGAGGAGCATCGCTCCGCGCCGCGACGCTACATCACCAAGTACCGGCTCGAGTGCTCCGACCGCCGCGAGGGTGATCTCTGCTATCCCAAGAAGCCGATCACTTACTACGTGGACCCCGCGACTCCCGCGCAGTGGAAGCCTTTCGTCAAAGCGGGCATCATCGAATGGCAGCAGGCGTTCGAAGCCGCGGGATTCAAGGATGGCATCGTTGCGGGCGAGGTTCCCGCCAACGATCCCGACTGGTCGCCCGAGGACATTCGCCATACGATGATTCGCTGGCTTCCCTCCACGATCGAGAATGCGGTCGGGCCGCACGTACACGACCCGCGCACCGGCGAGATCCTCAACGGGTCCGTGCGGATGTTCCACAACATCCTCAACCTGCAGCGCGCCTGGTATTTCACACAGGCCGCCGCGATCGATCCGCGCGCGCGCAAGCTGCCCATGCCGGATTCGCTGATGGGCAAGTTGCTGCAGTTCGTCGTCGCTCACGAGATCGGGCACACCATCGGACTGCAGCACGATCAGATCGGCAGCTCCACGTATCCCGCCGACAGCGTGCGCAGCGCGACCTGGGTGCGCCGCATGGGCCATAGTCCGAGCATCATGGACTATTCGCGCTTCAACTACGTCGCGCAGCCGGAGGACAGCATTCCGCTGGATCACATCATTCCGCGCGTCGGGCCGTACGACATCTACGCGGTCATGTGGGGGTACAAGCCGATCCCCAATGCGCGCACGTCCGAGCAGGAGCGCGCGACGCTGGAGCAGTGGTCGCGCATGCAGGACACCATTCCCTGGTACCGCTTTTCTGCCAACAATGAATTCGGCGCCTTCGGGACGCAGAGCGAAGCGGTGGGAGACGCCGACCCGGTGAAGTCCACGACGCTTGGCTTCAAGAACATCGAGCGTGTTATGGGCTATGTCGCCGATGCGGCGACCCAGCCCGGCGAAGACAACAGCGATCTGCGCGAGCTGTATAACCGAACGATCGCGCAGTGGGGCAACGAGGCCAACCACGTCGCCACCATGGTGGGCGGCGGAACCGTGCAGTACAAATCCGGCGGCCAGACAGGCCCGGTGTATGTGCCGCTGCCGCGCGGACGTCAGGCGGAGGCAGTGCGTTTCCTCAACGCGAGTGTGTTCCGCACGCCGGCGTACCTCGTCCGCAATGACATCGCCAGCCGCATCGAGGCGGGAGGGATGATCGTGCGCATCAACGCGGCGCAGGCGCGCGTGCTCGGGACGCTGCTCAATGATGGCCGGATGAACCGCCTCCTGGAGCAGGAGGCACTCAACCGGACTGGCTCCTATCCGCTCGCGGAGATGCTGGACGACGTGCGACGCGGCATCTGGTCGGAGATCTATGCCGCCAGCCCGAACGCCGACGCATTCCGGCGCGAACTGCAGAGTGATTTCCTCTCCACGATCGATCTCAAGCTGAATCCGCCGCCCGTGACGACGCCAGCGCCCGGGCCGCAGTTCGGGCCGCC
>JANNOC010000470.1:0-2130 GCA_031398865.1 Gemmatimonadota bacterium
CCGACCATGATCAGCACAAGGCCGACGGCGGCGGCGCGCTTCACCGGGAAAATGCCGGATTTCAACGCCGGACGCTTGGGCGCGCGCGGCGGCTCCGGCCGCGTCTGCGGGCGGCTTTGGTAGCGCTCGGCTTCCGCCGGCGACTCGTCGAAGGAATAGGGCTGCGCCTCGGCCCGCGGCTGCGCCGTCCGCGCGGCGTAGTCGCTTTCGCCGGAGCGGTCCTCCATGCTCGGCTCGAGCCGGTCGAACTCCGGCGTCGGCGATGGCACGTTGGCGTAGGTGCGGCGCGCGGAGCGGCTGGCCTGCGCCGCGGCGCCGCCAAGATCGTCAGCGTCCGCCATCACATCGCGGAAGCCGCGCACGCCGTCATTATTGTTGCCTTGATTATTGTCGCCTTGCGGCGGACGCGGGCGGTCGCTGCCGCGGTCGCGCCGCTGGGCGAGACCCGGGCGGTTCTGCTCACGCTCGCGATCCCTGTCGCGGTTTTCGCGCGTCGGCGGGCGCGCATCCGGCGCGGGACGCGGACGCGCAGCCGATGCGCCGTCGCGCTCCGGGCGCGGCGCCTCCGCGCTGCGCGAGGCCTCGCGTGCGGCCTGGGAGCGCTCGGTACGCTCGTTGCGCCGGTCGCGCTCGGCCTGCGCGGGCGCATCGGGATTGATCGACGCCTGCGTCGTGCGCAGCATGTCGCCTCGGGTGCTGCGCGCCGAATCGCCGCGGGCCGCCACGCGGCCACGCTGGGCCGCTTCCTGCTCCACTTTGCGGATCGCCTCTTCCAGCGTCAGCCGCTCGCGGGTGATATCGCTTTCGCTCAAGGGCGGCTGCACGCCGCGCAACTGCGCGATCAGCGCGGAACGCGCGCGATCGTACAGCGCGCGGCGCTGCTCGCCGGTGGCGCTTGCGTCGAGCCCTGAAATCGCACGGGCAATCAGCGGGTAGTAGTCAGCCATTCCGCTCCAGTGTAGCGAATTTCCTCACCTTATGCCTCAAAGGGATTCTGCACGAGAATAGTATCCTCGCGTTCCGGGCTGGTGGAAAGCAATGCAATCGGGCAACCGACCAATTCTTCCACTCTTCGGACATATTTTATCGCCTGCGCCGGTAAAGCCGCCCAGGAGCGCGCGTTGGCGGTGGGCTCCTTCCAGCCTTCGATGGTCTCGTAGATCGGTTCCACCCGGGACTGAGCACCCTCACCCGCCGGCAGATGATCGATCTCCTTGCCGTCGAGCTTGTAGCCGACGCAGACATCGATCGAATCGAAGCCGTCGAGAATATCGAGCTTGGTCAGCGCCAGGCCGTTGATGCCGGAGGTTCGCGCGGTCTGCCGCACCAGCACGCTGTCGAACCAGCCGCAGCGGCGCTTGCGGCCGGTGTTAGTGCCGAATTCACGGCCGCGCTCGCCGATCAGGTTGCCAATCGCGTTGTCCTGCTCGGTCGGGAAGGGACCGAGGCCGACACGCGTGGTGTAGGCCTTGCAGATGCCGAGCACATAGCCGACCGATCCCGGGCCGACGCCCGAGCCGGTCGCCGCCTGCGCCGCCACCGTGTTGGACGAGGTGACATACGGATAGGTGCCGTGATCCACGTCGAGAAGCGCGCCCTGCGCGCCCTCGAACAGGATGCGCTTGCCTTCGCGCCGCTTGGCATCGAGCAGGCTCCACACCGTCTCGGCATAGGGCAGCACTTTCGGCGCGAGCGCGGCCAGGTCGTTGTAAATCGCCTTGCCGTCGATTTCGGGAAGGTTCATGCCGCGGCGGAGCGCGTTGTGATGCGCGAGCAGCCGGTCGATCTTGCGCGGCAGGCTGTCGAGGTCGGCGAGATCCATCAGCCGGATCGCGCGGCGGCCGACTTTGTCTTCGTAAGCGGGACCGATGCCGCGCCGCGTGGTGCCGATCGCGGTTCCCGTATTGGACGACTCGCGCTGCGAATCGAGCTCGCGATGCAGTTCGAGGATCAGCGTGACGTTTTCGGCGACCCGCAGATTATCCGGCGACACCGCAACGCCTTGCGACCGGAGCCGCGCCACCTCGTCGAGAAACGCCTGCGGGTCGACCACGACGCCGTTGCCGATCACCGACAGCTTCGACGGGCGCAGCACGCCGGACGGCAGCAGCGCCAGCTTGTAGGTGTTGC
>JANNOC010000471.1:0-1822 GCA_031398865.1 Gemmatimonadota bacterium
TGTCGCGGGCGAAGCTCAGGAACTCCGAAAGGAACGCCTCTAGGTTCTCCGCTTCCCTGAGGATGATCTCCATCAACGCCGACCAGCAGGTCACGAACGGCGACCAGGCGCGCGCCTTCGCCCAGGTCATCCGCGGGCATACGCTCAAGATCACCGGCGGGCTGACCTACGCGCAGATGGGACGCTTCGTCTCCGCGGACAACCCCAAGGGCATGGCCGGCACGAGCGACGAGGCCGCAGCTCTGAAGGACGAGCAGGGGAGCCCGGTGCCGAACACGGCCCGCAACACCTGGGTCACGGCCACGGCGCTCTCGACCGCGCTCAACACGTCCTACATGGCCGAGCGGATGGCCCTGTTCGGGATCGTGGTTGGAATCGCGCTCCTCCTGAGCGGCATCGGCTTCATCGTGCTGGCACTCGGTGGCGCTTTGCGCCGCCGCGAGGCACCGGAAGTGGCTTCGAGCAAGCCCAAGCCGCGCCCGGTCGTGATGACCGGCTAAAAGCGGGTCTCGTGCCGAAACGCCGAAGGCGGCTCCGGCCGCCCTCGGCGTTTCACCAAGGAGGAGTTGATGATCGGTAAAACCGGCAGCATCGACCTCGGCGCGATCAAAGCCCGGCTAAAGGCCGGAACAGGCGGGTACGAGGTCGCCCACGAGTCGCCGGGCCTCGTGCTCGGCGTCTACGTTCTCGTCGCCCCGGAGCCAGACCAGCAGCAGCCGCACGCCGACGACGAGGTCTACGTGGTGCTCGAAGGCAGCGGAACGCTCGAGATCGACGGCACCGCCGTCCCGCTCACCGAAGGGCAGGCGGTCTTCGTCCCGGCCGGTGCCGAGCACCGCTTCATCGGCTACGAGAACCTGACCGTGCTCGTCATCTTCGCGCGGCCTCACGAGGCCTTGACGAACTGAGTGCATCGAGACGCCGGTTCGAGATGTGCGGGAAACCCGCAGAAAAGTCTGCGGTCATCTGCGCATCGACCTGCGGCTCGTCCGGGGTGGCGGAAGCGCAGCCCTCCCGTACCTTCAGCGTCAGCACACCAAATCCGAAGGAGAGAACCCTGGATGGCCTCATTTCCCGCCTCCCCCCTACGTCCGCGCGCCCCCGAGACCAGCTCGGGCGCTTTCTGGATGGTGGCGGTGATGCTGCTCGGCTTGCTGGTCGGCGTCGTTAGCTTCTTCGCACTCCTCATGTGGGCCGACGCGCGCGACTCCCGCGGCTCCGATGCCCAGCCGGCGGCCGGCGTCACCCCAGCCCCCGAGAGCAACGTTGCGCTGCCGCTGGCGAGCTTCGCCGGAGTCGTCCCCGAGAACGCGGCCGAGCTCGCCGCCGCGCACAAGCCCTACGACGCGGTCCTGCCGCCCGTCCCGGCCGGCGACCTCGTCAAGATCCAGATGACGCTGAAGGACATGACCGTCGAGATCGCGCCGGGCGTGAAGTACAACACCTGGGCTTTCGACGGCCACGGTGCCCCCGGCCCGATCATTAACGTGCGGGAGGGTCAGACGGTCGAGATGACGCTGACGAACGGCGGCTCGATCCCGCACTCGATCGACGTCCCTGCCGCCCGGATCGCCCCCGACGTCGCCTTTGGGGACGTGATGCCGGGCAAGTCGATCAGCTATCGCTTCAAGGCAACGGACCCTGGCGTCTATATGTACCACTGCGGCACGAAGCCGGTGCTCGCGCACATCGCGAACGGGATGTACGGCGCGATCATCGTCGAGCCGAAGGAGGGTCTGCCGAAGGTCGACAACGAGTACGTCCTGGTCGGCAGCGAGTGGTACCTGAACGGCGACGGAATCAAGGAGCCGGCGTCGCTCAG
>JANNOC010000583.1:0-10244 GCA_031398865.1 Gemmatimonadota bacterium
GCCGCAATCGCGCCAGCCAGGAGGGCGAACACCACGCCGGCCCCACCCAGCGCATCGCCGACACCGAGCGCGGTCGCTGACGCAGCCGCGGCGCCGGCTATGAGTCATGACCCAGGTCCAGCGATGCAGATCGATCAATCCACCGTGCCGGCAACCCAGCGTGCAGGGCCGCAAACATACTGGCGCTCCAGTCGCAGCCATCGGTACAGCCTGCTCTTCGCGCTGCCGCTGCTCCTGGCGTACGAGGCGCTCGCGTCCATTGTGCCCGGTCATGCGACCGGAGGGATTCGCAACGGCGCCGACGTGCTGCTCACCAGCGCCTTCGTGACCATCGCGGGGCGGTATGGCCCGCTGCTGTTCATCGTGGTGCTTGCAGGCATCGGCACGTGGCTGGTCGTTCGCGACCTGCGCGCGAACGGCCGAACGCTGCGGCCCGCGATTTTTGGCGCCATGCTGGCGGAGTCGGTGGCGCTGGCCATCCTCTTCGGCGTCGTCGTGGGAACAGTCACAGCGCAGTTGCTGGGCGTGCTGCCGACGCTCGCGCTCTCGCCGGTGAGCGACCTCTCGTGGCTCGAGCGACTCACGGTGTCGCTCGGCGCCGGACTGTACGAGGAGTTGTTCTTCCGGGTGCTGCTGGTATCGGCACTCGCGGCTGGCGCGAAGCTGCTCTTCGGCTGGCGCCAGAACGCGGCGGCTGTCGCGGCGACGATTGTCGGCGCGCTGATCTTCGCCGCGTTTCACTACATCGGCCCGTACCGCGACGCGCTCGAGCTGCAGTCGTTCGTCTTCCGAACAGTGGGAGGTCTCTTCTTCAGTGCGCTGTATCTCGCGCGCGGCTTCGGCATTGTGGCATGGACGCACGCGCTGTACGACGTGTTTCTGCTTGCGCTGTAAGGATCGGAAGGCGGAGAAACGCAGCGACCGTCGGTCACTGATGCGGATCCCTCCAGCGCATTGAAGTGGGACGCGACATCACAGCCCGAGCATCGCGCGCCCTACGCGCTCCCGGTCCACCGGGAGCTCGACGCCTGCGCCCGCGTGCATAACGAGCATGCGGTCCGCGAGCGCGAGTGCCTCATCAACATCGCTGGAATACACGACCACGGCGGCACCGGCATCGCGCGCGGCACGCAGACGCGCGTGCACTGCTTCGGTCGCGCGCACGTCCAATCCCCGCGTGGGATTCTCCGCCACCACCAGCTCCGGCTCGTCCCATAGCTCGCGTCCCACGACGAGCTTCTGCTGATTCCCGCCAGACAGCGTTCGGGCGCGCACGTCGGGCGATGGGGCGCGGACGTCGAACGCCTGCATCAGGGACACGGTCTGCTCGCGCATGGCGCGCCAATCCATGCGTCCGCGACGTGTCCCGGCACCTCGCAAGGCGACGTTTTCAGTCAACGTCGCATCAGGAACGAGCGCGTCGCGCTGCCGGTCTTCCGGGATGTAGGCGATCTGACGCGGGAGCGTGAGCGTCCCCCGCTCCGGCGCAGACCGCCCGGCGAGCGCGGCCAGGAGCTCGCGTTGCCCCGACCCTTCGACCCCCGCGACACCGAGTATCTCCCCTGCGCTGATGCTGAGCGAAAGGCCGCGCACCCGTACGACGCCGAGCGCATCGGGCAACGTGACGCTTTCGACGCTCGCCACCGTCTTCAACGACCGCGGCCTGCTCGTTCCAGCGCTCGGAGCGCTGAGCGACGTCGCATCGCCGAGCATGGCCGCGGTGAGCGCTGCCGCGGTGGCGCTAGCCGCCGGCAGTGTCGTCACCGTGCGGCCCTGCCGCAGTACAGTCACCTCGTCGGCGATCGAGAGCGCCTCCGGGAGCTTGTGCGTGATCAGAATGACGGACCCGCCTGCGTCGGCGAACGCGCGAAGCCACCGGAGCAGTTCGCCGGCCTCGGCCGGTGTGAGCACCGCCGTGGGCTCGTCCAGAATGAGGAGCCGCGCATCGCGTGCGAGCGCCTTGATGATTTCGAGGCGTTGCTGCGCTCCGACCGTCAGAGACGCCGCCGTGGCACGCGGCTCTACCTGGAGCCCGGTGCGCGTCGCTATGGCGCGGATGCGCTCTTCTACGCCGCGGGCGTCATTCGGCGCTGCCCCCGTCCTGGCGCCCAGTGCCACATTCTCAGCGACGGTCATGGCAGGCACGAGAGTGAAGTGCTGGTGCACCATCCCGATTCCAGCCGCGATCGCGTCGCGCGGAGAGCGCAGCCGGAGGGCAGTGCCGTTCACGCGTACGACTCCCGCGTCCGGCGACGTCATTCCGAACGCGACGCGCATGAGTGTCGTCTTGCCGGCGCCATTCTCGCCGAGAAGGGCGTGCACTGTCCCTGGTTGCGAGTGCAGCGTTGCGCCGTCCAGCGCGAGTGCGTCGCCGAAACGTTTCACGACCGACGCCAGCTCGAGCGACGGCGCCCCGGTCACAGCCCGGTGGGCGCGGGGAGAAAAGTCCAGGGGACGCCGAACTCCGCGGAGAGATGCGCGGCGAGCGCGCACACGCCCAGTGTCTCCGTGGCGTAGTGGCCGGCATAGATGATCACGAGGCCCGCGTCGTCCGCATCCACCGCGGTCCAATGTGGTCCTTCGCCGACGATCAGCGTGTCGAGGCCCAGCGCTTCCGCTTCGCGCAGGGTGTCGGCGTCGGCGCCAGCGCCCGTGCAGATGCCCCAGTGCATCGTGCGGCGCGCGGGGTCAAAGGGGGTCGCGCGCGCGATGCCGCCGTGCTTTCTGGCGAAGGCGATAGCGCGATCGTGAAGGGTGCGTGTCTGCACATCGCTGCTGCCGCGCACGCCGATCGCCACGTCGCCGTGCATCGCGAAACCGTGCGACGGTTCGAGCTCGAGTGCGCGCGCGAGCAGCGTATTGTTGCCGACCGTGGGATGGGCATCGAGCGGAAGGTGCGATGCATATACGGCAATGTCGTGCTCGATCAGGAGACGCAGCCGCTCGTACACCGTTCCGCGAATCGGCTGCACCCCTTTCCAGAACATCCCGTGATGCAGGAGGAGAAGATTCGCGTCGGCTGCGATCACGGCGTCCACGATGCGCCTGGAGAAGTCCACGGCGGCGGCGATCCGGCGAATGGGCGCCCGATTCGCGAGCTGTACGCCGTTCAGTGCGTTCGGGGAATCGGCGATGCTGTTGTCCAACATGCTGTCGAGATGCTCGGCGATGCGCGCCAGCGTCGGCGCGGTCACGGCTGGCTGCCGGAGTATCGCTGTGCCGCGGGCAATGCCTCGAACGTTCCCGCGCGCAGCTGCGCTTCCACCGAATCCACCGCGGCGCGCGTCGCGGCAGGAATACGGTCCGCGAGCGCGGGGTTGAGCACCAGCCTGACGACGCCGGAGCGCGTCCCCAGCTCCACGACGCGCGGAGTGAAGCTGCCGCTTTTCACCTCGCGCGCGACCGACAGAAAGGCGCGCGGCACGTCGAGTACGACGCTGCCCAGGATCACATCGGGCGCCACCGCATTCTGATCCGAATTGGTGCCGAACACGTACACGGAGCGACGCTCGCGCGCTGCCTGAAAGATTCCGAGGCTGGCGGCATCCGCATTCTGGAAAATGACATCGGCGCCGCGGGCGATCTGCGCGAGTGCCTGCTCCTTCGCGGCGCTCACGTCGTCCCAGTTCCCGATGTACGACGTTACCACCTTGGCGCCGGGATCGATCCGGCGGGCGCCTGCCTCGAAGGCGAGGAAGCTGGCTTTCACCGGCGGCAGTTCCGTCCCCCCGATCACACCCAGCACATGTGACTTCGTCATGGCGCCGGCCACCATTCCGGCGAGATACGAGCCGTCCTCGAACGCGAACACCATCCCGGCGACGTTAGGCGCTGTGCGGTTGCCGGACGTCGTGATGAAAACCGTCCTGGGAAAGCTCGGGGCCACGCGCATCGCCGCGTCCTGGAACTCGAAACCGTGGCCGAAGACGAGCGCGTATCCTTCCGCGCCGTACTGGCGAAAGTTCTCCTCGAACTGCGCGGGTGTCGTCGTGTGAATGTGACTGACGGACGCACCGAGGCTGTCGCGTATCAGCTGTAATCCCCGATACGCACTGGCATTCCAGGACTGATCCGAAATGGGCCCGGGGGTGAGCAGCGCGACCTTGAAGGTCGCGCTGGTTGCCTCCCGCTCAGGCCGCTCGGCCGCGCACGCGAGGAGCGAGCAGGCAAGGCCCGTGTGGACAAGCGTGGAAAAGCGGCGACCAGTCACGTATAAAGCATACGTAATACCTTGTGGCACCGACGCTTATCAGTACTGTGGATAACCGCCTTGCCGACGGCGGATCCGCTCAGCGTACGACGGCCACAGGTTGCGACTTGGACTCGGCGACTTTCGCCGCGTGCGCGGCTCCCTCGTCCATTCTCACGGTCCCGTTGATGCGGCCGCCATCCTGGACGACGATGGCTTTGGTGCTGATGTCGCCGTTGACGCTTGAGCCATCCTGGATCTCTACGCGTTCACTCGCGATGATCGCGCCGATCACCTTTCCGCCGATGACCGCTTCTCGCGCGTGAATGTCGCCACGCACCTCGCCCGCGCGTCCCACGAGGACCTGCCGGGCGCCCGTGATGGAGCCTTCGATACTGCCTTCGACCTTCACCACGCCCGGCGTCTCCAGATCTCCTGTGACTCGCATCCCTGCGGCGATGATGGAGAGTCCGCCGTCGGTGCCGGGAGCGCCATTGATGCGCCCGTCCGTCTTTTCCGTCGCGCCCTTCGTGAACATGGCCATGACTCTTAGTCCTTCTTCAGGAACTGCATGGGATTGATGGGGCGGCCGTCCTGCCGCACCGCGAAGAACAGAGCCGGTACGCTGGTCGCACCGGAGTTTCCAGACAGCGCGATCACCTGGCCAGGCGCCACCGAATCGCCCTGCGGCACCAGTGCCTTCCCGAGGTGCCCGTAGCGCGATTCCACTTTGTTCGCTCCCAGCACCACGAGGGTGGTGCCGAGCCGCGCATTCTCGGACAGCTCGACCACCCGCCCCGCTCCCGCCGCGCGGACTTCGCTGCCCAGTGGTAAGGCGAGGAGGACGCCGGAATCCGCGGCGGTTTGCGACATGAGCCGAGCGTCCGGCGAGACAGGCCATGCGAGGCGCGCGGCACTTTCCGGCGCGCCGGCTTTCGGGCGCGTTGTCGAAATACCAAGCATCCGCTGCAGCTGTGCATAGCGTCGCTGCGCCTGGATGAGCGCGAAGTGCAGCGTGTCGATCTTGCTCACATCATGCTCCAGCGTCGCGATCTGGCGACTCATCACCGGCACGCGCACCGCCTGGATCGCGAAGAACAAATAGCTCGCGAGGATCACCACGGCGAAGAGCAATCCTGCTTTGGAGTTCAGAAACTTGAGGAGACGCACCTGGCGTTCGTCCAGGACGATGGTCCGGTTGGCGAGCCCGCCTTCCCGCTGCACCTGGATGACCATCGACCCCGCGTGCGGCGTGTAGATGTTGCCGTAGCCGCGATTGGGGGGCGGTGGCGGATCCGGTGTGCGGTCGTCGCTCATGTGGAATCGGCCGCGGTGCCGAGGACGAGATCGAGTACGCGCTCGAAATCCTCCGGCGAGTAGAAGCGAATACGGACCTCGCCGCGATTCTGCGCGGACACGACGATGCTGACGTCAGTCTGCAGATGCCGGCGGAGACGCTCTTCGAGCCGCCGGACCTCCGGCGAGCGCGCATCGACGGCCTGCGCGTCGCGCGACTTCTTCTTCCGCTCGGGCCGGGCATCCCGCGCGCGGTGTTCCACGTCGCGCACCGTGAGCCCTCGCGCCACGATCTCGCGCGCGAGCTCGAGAATGGCGCGCTCATTCCCGGCGGCCAGCAGCGCGCGGGCATGGCCGAGCGTCAGCTGTCCATCCTGCAACATGCGCCGCACGGAAGCAGGCAAACCCAACACCCGCAACAGGTTAGCGACGGTTGACCGATCCTTCCCAACGACGTCGGCGACCTGCTGCTGCGTGAGACCAAATTCACTCACGAGTCGCTGATAGCCCTCGGCTTCTTCCAGGGGATTGAGGTCGGTGCGCTGCAGATTCTCGACGAGCGCCAGCGTCAGCGCGGTGCGGTCGTCCATCTGCCTAACGATTGCGGGAATGTCGGTCCAGCCGAGGCGCGAGGCGGCGCGCAGGCGGCGCTCCCCCGCGATGAGTTCGAACCCGGGCTCGTTAGGTGCGGGCCGGACTGTGATCGGTTGCAGGAGTCCCGACGTGACCATACTGGCTTCCAGCTCCGCCAGCTCCGCGGGGGCGAAATCGCGGCGGGGCTGGAAGGGGTTCGGCCGGATGCTGGCGATGGAAATCGCGCGTACCGAGCCGCCGTCGAGACCGGATTCGCGCTTCGCGCCCGTGCTCGAGCCGCCGGCAATGGAGCCGGGCAGTGGGAGGGCGAGGAGTGCTTCCAGACCGCGGCCGAGGCGGCGAGAGGCAGGCTTCTCAGAGGTCATGCGGGCGCCGCGATGACGGGGGGTTGTCTGACGGTGAACGCTCCAGGTAGGACGGCCGGTCTCGGCTATCGCTGGACGAGTTGCGGTGCGGTGCCGTCACCGGAACGGTGGCGGGCGAGCAATTCGCGGGCGACGCTCATGTACGCCTGAGCGCCGGCCGATGCGACGTCGTAGAGAATGATGGGCTTTCCGAAACTCGGTGCTTCAGCAAGTCGCACGTTCCGGGGGATAACACTCTGGAACACCTGGGTCCCGAAGTACTCGCGCGCGTCCGCAGCGACCTGTCGCGAGAGGTTGAGCCGTGCGTCGTACATGGTGAGCAGCACGCCATCGATGGCGAGCGTTTCATTTACGCTCCGTTGTACCAGATGCACGGTGTTGAGCAGCTGCGAGAGTCCTTCGAGTGCGTAGTATTCGCACTGCAGCGGAATGAGCAGGGAATCGGCCGCCGCGAGCATGTTGAGCGTGATGAGGCCGAGTGAGGGCGGGCAGTCAATGAGGACGTAGTCATAGTCCTCGCGGACGGTCGCCACAGCGTCACGCATGGCGCGGTCGCGCTGCGGGTGGTCCACCAGCTCGACCTCGGCGCCGGCGAGGTCGGGAGTCGCGGTGACCACGTCGAGGTGCTTGAACTGAACGCCTCGGTGCGCGGCTGACGCAAGCGAGGCGGCGCCAATGAGAACGTCGTAGACAGTCGCCGAAACCGCGTCTTTGGGTATGCCGATCCCACTGGTCGCATTCCCCTGAGGATCGCCGTCAATCAGGAGCGTGCGCTGCTCAGCCACCGCGAGACTGGCGGCGAGATTTACCGCGGTGGTTGTCTTGCCAACCCCGCCTTTTTGGTTCGCAATCGCGATGACTCGTGCCACGGCGGAACGGTGCGAGGTTGCCAGTGCTCGCCCGGAATATAGCAGCGATGAGCGGGAAGGGGCTGTTCCACGTGAAACAGGAACCGAGCTCGGCAGTCGGTGTGTTTCACGTGGAACACAGAACCTAAGGGCGGACCACTGACGCCACTTCAACAGCACTACAACGCCACTCTACCGACGTGACCCGCCCACCAGGCTCCAGCGCGTCGTAACGCTCACCGTCAACACCTGCGATCCACTGCTGATCGGTGTCGCCGACTGCGCTGCCATGTCCTTCATATTCGCGCGCCCATACATGATGGGAGGCTGCGAGTACATCCCGGCGTTCACCTCGAGCAACTCTCCGACAGAACCACCAGCAGCGGCCGCCATAGCGTCCGCATCCCCGCGAGCGCTCTTGATCGCTTCCGTCAACGCCCGGCGGCGGTCCGCATCGGTGTTCGACGAGCCGAAATCCAATGACGTGATCATGTTGGCACCCTTCGCCAGCGCCGCATCGATCAGCGCACCGACCTGCTCCAGCTTATGCACCTCCACCAGCACGGTGTTGTTCACCACGTACCCAGTGGTGACGGGCTCACGCGCTTCCCCTGTTGGCCGCGGTTCTGGATAGCTCTGCTCTGGATAGATGGAGTAGTCCACGGTCGAAATGCGGCTCGCGGGAATACCGAGCGCACGCAACGTGTCGATGACCGCGCGCTGACGCCGTGCATTCTCGGCGGCGGACAAGGCCGCGGTCTTCTGCCGCGTCTGCACCGCGATGCGCATTGTCGCGCGATCGGGCACGACGCGCGCCTCGCCCCGGCCTTCCACAACGATCTGCGGCGGCGGGTTCGGGGTGGCTACGTTGCCCTGCGCGGACAGCAGCGCGGGGACGACGCTGGACAGCAGCAGGGGGAATGTGCGAACACGCATACGTGAGGATCCTCGTTAGGGTTTGCCACGCGGCGACGCTCCCAGCCGAGCCAGCGTGGACGGGCGATACGAAAAGCGATGTAAAAACCAGACGCGATGCGTCTGGCGCGTCACTACTCGTCAGGCGACGCGACGATCAGCGCTACCATTCATACACGCGCGCGCTGAAACGATCCCGCGCAGCGATCACCCGCTGCCGGGCAGCGGCGGCCGCTCGCTTTCAATGGCGCTCCGCGGAAGCGACATCAGCACGAGTGCCAGCAGCAGCTGCGCCGCCAGCAGGACCATCGCCGCGGGATGAACGCGGGCGCCATCGCGGAGCAGAAGCGCGAGCACCGCTCCGATCGCACCGAGGAACGACACCGCGGTGCCGAGCCAGGGCGCGGACAGCCTCGCCACGAGCAGGCCCTGCCCCAGCAGCGCGATGCCGAGTCCGAGAAGGAGCCATCCCACGTCGCGCGCGTGCGACGCGAGTGGAAGCATCAGCTCGTAGCTCGTCAGCAACGCGGCGTCGATCGGCGCGCTCTCGGACACCAGCGCACGAGTCGCCGATGCCGGACCGCCGAGGAAGACGTGCGAGATGGCGGAGATGACGACACCGGCGAGCGACAGGCCGCTTCCCATCCACGCCCAGGGTCGCGCCCCATTCGCGGTGATCGCCGCGGCGACGGCCAGCAGCCCCATGAGCACCAGCGGCTGCGCCACGATCGCGGCGCGCTGCACGGCTTCCCATCGCCCAGTCTGTGCGATCACGGTCAGCTGGCGGGCCGCATCTGCCGGTATCCCCGGCAGCAGCAACGGCTGCGCGATCAGAACGAGAGTCCCGACCAGCAGCGCAAGGCCGGCGATGGTGTACACATGAAGACGGGGCAAGGGCGACGCTCGCGGGGAAGGGACGCGAAACAATGTCTGGCGCGCGACGGCGGGTCAAGCAGACGGGTCCGCGCGCCCTACCCCGCCGGCACCCCGCGCCGTCGGCGCTCCACCTCGAGCACGAGATTCTGGAGGTCGTTAGGGTTGACGCCGGGAATCCGCGATGCCTGGGCCAGCGAGCGTGGCCGCTGCGCCGCCAGTTTTTGCCGCGCCTCGATGGAGAGCGACCGCATCTCCTCGTACGGCAGCAGCTCGCCGAGTGTGAAGTCACCCATGCGCTTCAACCTGTCCGCAGCCTGCCGTTCGCGCGCGAAGTAGCCGGCATACTTGATCTCGAGCTCCGCGGTCACAACGGCGTCCAACGGGAGCCCGTCGCCCGCGCCCGCGGCCCGCAGGAGATCCGCGAGCGCGACGTTCTGGCGCCGTGCGAGCTCCACGATCTTCACCGCGTGTACGAGCGGTGCGCTGTGCGCCGCACGCAGCACGGGATCGGCGTCGAGCGGACGGATGCTGGTGTGCTCGGCGAGATCCCGCGCACGCACCTCCGCGTCGAAGCGCCGCTCGATCACACGATGCTCGTCGTCGTCAAACAGGCCGAGCGACTGTCCCAGGGGCGCCAGCCGGCGCAGCGCATTGTCCTGCCGAACCGTTAGGCGGAATTCGGAGCGGGAGGTGAACAGCCGATAGGGCTCGTCCACACCGCGCGTCACGATGTCGTCCACGAGCACGCCCAGGTACGATGTCTCGCGCCCCGGCACCACGGCCTCACGCTCCAGCGCGGCGAGCCCCGCGTTCAGTCCCGCCACCGCGCCCTGGCCTGTGCTTCTTCATACCCGGTCGTACCGTTGATCTGCCCGGCGAAGTACAGGCCGGGAATCGCCTTCACTTGCAGCGACGCGTCCAGTTGGGTCGGCGAGTAGTAGTCGTACTCGATCGCGTACCCGGCGCGGGTCATCCGCACGTCGTCCAACCCGCGAATGCTGCGCAGAATCTGCAACTGCACCGGAGCGGGAAGCGACGTCGAGAGGCCATTCACGTACAGCTCCGACGTATCGTGGCCCTCGGGCTCGAGGAACAACTGATGTCGCTCCGCGGCCGGAAAGCGGACGACCTTGTCTTCCACCGACGGGCAGTACCGCGGCC
>JANNOC010000484.1:0-2113 GCA_031398865.1 Gemmatimonadota bacterium
CGTCGCGGCTATCACGGAGCTCGTGGCGATGAGCGATCATTCTGCCAGCAGCGCGTCGATAGAGTATGCTATTCAATGAACCCGCTATAGCAATGCCTGACAGGATTGCGATCGTTCCGGAGAGAGTTCCATGGGACTTCCTGTAACGGCCCGATTGAATACCGACGAGTACCTCGCGTGGGAAGCGCAGCAACCCGGCAAGAACGAGTACGTCGATGGCGAAGTATTCGCGATGGTCGGCGTCACGCGCAAGCATGCGACGGTGGCAGTCAATCTAGTTAACATCCTGTCCGCGCATCTATCAGACGGGTCATGCCGGGTATACGCGTCAGACATGAAGCTGCGAGTCGAGGCGGCAGACGCGATCTACTATCCGGACGTTTTTGTGACCTGTGATCCTCGCGATCATCAAGCGGTCACGCATATGTCATCTGCGGTTCTTGTCCTTGAAGTCCTGTCCGAGTCCACCACGGCTTACGATCGTGGCGACAAGTTCTCGGCGTACCGCAAGCTTCCGAGCTTGAAGGAGTACGTGCTAGTCGATCCCGAGCGCAAGCAGATCGAATGTTTCCGCCGGGGAGGAGATGGGCTTTGGGTCCTCCACGAACCGGACTCCGAAGGAGCATTGACGCTTGAGAGCGTTGATCTCCGCGTAACGTCGGATGCGGTCTTCCGGCGGGTCGATTAAGGCAATTCGGGAACACTCTACGTTTTCTGAGTGGGAGATCAGCGCCGAGGGTTGCCATAGCCCGTGCGATTGGTGGCAAGCACGACCAGCCGGTTGGGCAGTGTGTGGCTGCTCTCGCAACTGCGCGGATCCGGCGCGAGAGTCAGCTCGGCGCCCACGATCAGCTTCAGGTTCTTATCCTTGGCTGCGACATGCGCGCGGACCACACCGGCAAGCGAGCATTCGTCGGTTGAGCGCGAGCGCCTGATAGCCCAGGCTCCGAGCAGCGGCGATCAGTTCTTCGGGATGGGAGGCGCCACGCTAGGACGCTGAAGTTGCTCAGGCAGTGAAGCGCGGCGTAATCGAGCGCCACGGCGCGTTCAGGCTAAAATGCGCCCACGATGCGAGACTATGCCTTGCTTGATCTGAATGCGCCCGCCCGGCCCTGGGGGCTGATGGCGACCTTGGGTTTGAGCCTGGTGATCTGGTACACGCTCGAGTTGCTGCAAGCGGCGATGGGCTTCAGCATGGGCAGCGTACTCACCCTGTTGCGTATCGTCGATCCCGCGTACAACACTCCGGCGCTGAGCTTTGCGCTGATCACCTGTGTCACGACCGTGCTGTGCGGCGCCCTGGTGATCGCGGCCGCGGGACTCAGAGACGGACTCGACGCCCGCCGCTACCTGGGGCTTGGGCCCGTGCCGGGCAAGGTGGTGCTGCATTGGCTGATCGTAACCGTCGTGATCGTCGTGCAGACCGACCTGGTGCTCTATCTGGCCAAGGGCGAGCTGCTGCCGGCGGAGTGGATCGAGGTCTATCGGTCGGTGCAATCGCCGGCGCTATTCTGGATTGCCCTGGTGGTGGCTACGCCCATTTTCGAGGAACTGCTCTTTCGCGGCTTCGTGTTCGAAGGCATTCGCGCTTCGCGCCTGGGAAAAACCGGCGCGGTGACGATCACGGCGCTGGCATGGACCTGGATCCATCATCAGTACGATCCAGTGGAATTCGCAATCATTTTCGTCATCGGAGTGATGCTCGGCATCGCGCGGCTGCGCACCGGATCGGTGCTGGTGACGATCGCAATGCATATGCTGCACAACCTGATCTCCGCTGGCGAGATCGCCTGGCTCGCGGCCGACGACGATTCATCCTAAATCCAGAAAGCACATGACTATGCTTCGGCAGCGTCGCTTCCATCATTCGGATCCTGAGACAATTCGGAATGATTGCATTTGGTCAATGAGTTTCTTGTCACCAGAATTTTCCAGGATGACTAATTTATCCGGCTCGGCTGCGAACCATGCAAATGAACCCCACGCCAACTCTGAGACAACCCGGCGGTACGCAGCACTGGCTCTATCGAGAAAGGCGGTGAGGAAGCATGTATTGGCCGGATCGAAACCAGCTTCCCGCGCGATCTCGGCGAGCGCGGCCTTGCGCTGTAGG
>JANNOC010000488.1:0-4450 GCA_031398865.1 Gemmatimonadota bacterium
CGCGCAGCTTCAGGAACTCGCCATCCTGGAAGAAGCCGTCCAGCGTCTTTGAAGGATGGTCGCGTGTCGCCACAACCATTGCCTGCTCCTGGAGGCTTGCTTTCGGATTGGAGAGCCCGTCGCAGTTCTGTCGGCTGACGCAGCGAATGCGCTCCGTGTTGTTGTATGCCTTGTATCCGCCGCGGTAGTCAAACAGCGTCTGAAGGCGAATCTTGCGCCTGAGGAAATCGAAACCGTTGGTGAACGTCACGATGTGGCGCGGCTGCGTGTAGCCGCGGAACACCGCGCTGTCTCCGACGAAGACCTCGTTGAGATTTGGATCGGCGTTGTACGTGAGGATCTTGTCGCCGTTCTTGTCCTCCCAGCCGGTGATTGGTCGAGCCCACCAGCCGAACAGCGGGAAGCCCTCGACCACGCGCGTGGTGACGCCGATCTGCGGCGGCGTCTCGCCGAGGGAGATCAGCTTGTTGGAATTGGTTGATCCGCTGAGCGCGAGGTCCCACGCGAAGGCAGTGCGGTCCATGAGTTGGAGGTTGGTGATCACCTCGAACCCCTTGTTCTGGATCTGGCCGAGGTTGCGCCGCACCTGCGTGACGCCAGCACCGGCTGAGGGTGCGAGAACCGCGTTAATGAGCGCGTCCCTGGTCCGCTTCCGATAGAACGTGAAGTCCAGGCTCACCCGGTTGGCAAGCATCTGCGTTTCGAACCCGGCCTCGAACTCCGCGCTCCTCTCCGGCTTCAGGTCCTTGTTGCCGACGAGGTCGTTGAGAATCGCCGGCACATCGGTTCCGGCGATGTTGGGTGTCGACGCCTGGAACGATCTGATGGCGTCGTTGGATCCGGGCTGCACTCCGGACGCGCCGTACGCGCTGCGAATGCGCACCTGGTCGAGCCAGCTCCAACCGGGGAAGAATTCCTCGTCGGTAAGAATCCACGAGATGCTCGCCTTCGGGTACAGAACGCGCTGGAAGTCCGTGCCGAAAGCGCTGTTCTGATCGGAGCGCAGCGCGGCTGTCAGGAAGAGGCGGTCCCTGAGTGCGACCGCTTCTTCTATGAACGCTCCGAGTGTTCTGCGGATGGTTGTCCCGGAGGCCGCGTTCGGAATGGCGCCCGCGCTCGGTGTCTGAGTACCCGGCGGAAGCTCCGAGCCCTCCGCTGCAGCCTGCTCGAACTGGTAGCCGCCGTAGTTCGCCCCGATGGTCGTCTTCGAGGTGATCCACGTGCGCGGGGTGAAAGAGGCTGCACTCGACATGAGAAGAGTGGTCGTCCTGATGTCGGTGCGGCCCTGGCCGGCGAAACCCAGCCGGTAGTTCGCCGTCAGCGGCGCGCCCTCACCACGGCGCCTCAGCCGATCGTCAACACGATCGGTGAGATCGTTACCGACATTGAGGCGCGTCTGGTTCCAGCTGAACGGGCGCCAGTTCAAGTCGGCGCCGATGATAATTCGGTTTACCCTCTGACCGACCTTGTCCTGCCAGGTGTATCCCGGGGTCCAGGCGCGATAGCCGTTGCATGGAGTGCTGGGCGTGACGGCGACCTGGCAGTTGTCCTTGTAGCCGGGCCCGCCGAACAGGTGCGACCCTATGCCGGCGGTAAAGTTCGACTCCTGCGACAACCGTGCTTCGCTGTTGACGAAGGCCGACTGCACCGCCATGTCGAGCTTCGATCCTACTCTGGCCGTGATATTCGCCCTGAAGCTGTTCCTTTCGAGAGCGTTCGGCCGCTTGGTATAGTCGCGAAGGACAGTGCCGGTCGAATCGAAGCGGCGGCGCTCGAACGGCGGAAGCTCGAACGTGCCCGTCTCCTCTTCGCGCTCCGCCGACACGAAGTAGCTGATCCCCTCGGAGCCGCCGCCCAGCTGAACGCCCGTCTGATAGCGATGCCCCGTTCCGATAGGCGTCGCGTCGGGATCGTGAATGGGCGCGTAGACACGCACGCTGTCCAGCAGGCACGTGCCGGTCGACACCTGCGGAAGCGTGCACACCCTGTACGTGGTGCTTCCCGGCGAGTGACCCGCGATCGTGTAGTTGTAGGGGTAGCTGTTGCGATCCGTGAGGAGCCCGGTCTCTCCGTATACGGTCCATCTCGGCGGGCCTGTGCGACCTCGCTTGGTCGTGATCACAATCACGCCATTGGCGGCGTCCGTGCCATACAGTGTGGCGGCGGACGGGCCCTTCACGATCTCGATGTCCTCGATGTCCTCGGCGTTGATGTCCAGCACCCGACTCGGCTCGGCACCACCGGAACCATACCGGGTGCTGCCGTTGTCGCTCGTCATCCGTATTCCGTCAATGATGTAGATAGGATCGTTGCTGAGGTTGAGCGAACTCTGTCCCCGGATGCGCACTCGGGAGCCCGTTCCAGTTTGCCCGCCCGTCTGAACTACCACACCCGGTGCACGCGAGTTCAGGAGATCGTTGATGCTGCGGATTGATGACGTGGCTGTCGCCGTGGCCGCGTCAATCGTGGAGACGGCGTTGCCGATCTCGACACGCCTCGTCGGACCCGTCGCGGTAGTGACGACTTCCGCCAGGCTGACGGCGACGGCACTCATCGCCAGGTCTGCGGTCGCGGACTGTTCGGAGGCGACCGTCAGACTTCTCCTCTGCTCGCCGTATCCCACGCGAATTGCGCGCAACTGATGGCTTCCGGCGGGCACGTCGCGAATCGTATACGTGCCCGCCGAAGTGGTGATTGCGCCAAGCAGCGTGCCGACGACGCTGACCTGAACGCGATCGAGCGGTTGTCCGGTTACGCGATCCGTGACTGTTCCGGTGATGCTTCCCTGCTGCGCATAGGCTGGCCGCGCGGCGACCACGAAAAACGCCGCGACGCACACAATGCGTCCCACCACGAATAAACGAGTCGAAGACATTCCTACCCCCTTGTCTGACTGCGGCTCGGCCAAGCGGGCGAATGCCCCGGGGCGGCGAGATCGCGGCTACTCGTAAGCGTGCTTCGAGCCATATCCATATATGGGAACGCGTGCCACCCGGCGCAATACCGGTGGTTATCCTCACCCGTGGTCTGCCGCCATGGATGAACGGTTCGTCCACAAGCGCTTGACATGCCGACGGGATGCGGTAGAGTGGCGAATGGCGCATAGCCGGACGGCGTTCATCCGTGCGCGGACTGTCGCGATTCTCTCGTCCATCATCTGCGCGACAACGATGCTGAGCGATGTGGACGCGCAGTCCGGCACCCACGTCTATACAGTCAGCCGGACCATCAGGGGTATCGTGACCGATACCGTGCACACGCCGATCCCTGATGCCGAGGTCATTCTGGAGCAGTCATCGGTCGGATCAGCGGCCTCGCGAACCGCGCGCGCTCTCTCCTCCGCGAGCGGCGAATTCCAGATTCAAGGGCTGACTCCGGGGCCGGGCACACTCAGAATTCGCAGGCTCGGTTACCTCGCGCGAAGCCTCAAGGTGGTGGTCGCGGCGTCCGCCGCCAACCGGCCGCTGAAGGTCGTCCTGCAGCCCTCGAGCTTCAACCTGGACACTGTTCGCGTCGAGGCGGCGAGCGCCGATAAGATCCCTGGAATGGCGGATGAACGGCGGAGTCGCGGCTCGGGGCACTTCGTGAGCCGCAGCGAGATCGAGCGCCGGCGCCCCGCCTACGCGAGCGACGTTCTGCGCCGCGTGCCGGGAGTGTCCCTACGGCCGTCGTCGGGCGTCGGCAACGTCGTCAGGTTGCGCGGCTGCAGGCCGGCCATCTTCATGGATGGCGTCCAGGCGCTGAACGCTGAGCTGGACGAAATGGCTCGTCCGTCGGACATCGAGGGAATCGAGATCTATGGCTCGTGGGCCGGCGTGCCTCCGGAGTACGTGGACAGATCGGGCCGGTCCTGCGGAGCGATTCTGGTGTGGACCCGCAGACGCTGAAGGCCCACGTTCCGATGTCGTCAGGCGGGTGTAGCCCGCGCTACTTCAAGCCGCGGGCTCAGGTTGTCACCGTGCTGTTCCTGTCCCAGAGCCGGTTGACCACATACAGCAAGACCCAGTTGAGGTGCGTCAGGATGGTGGACGAGTTGGCCGCGATGAGGCCGCCTACCATCAAGCGGTGATCTCAACAGCTCGCTCATCAAGACGGTGAAAGGGCGCACCATCCGCCTCGAGCACGACGTCTCCAGCCCGCGGCCCTACAGTCGCATCAACAGCATCGAGGGCACGAAAGGGTTGTTCGAGGACTATCCGCCCCGCATCTACGTGGAAGGCCGCGGGCAGGAGCATCGCTGGACGACCATCGACGACTACAAGGCGGAGTTCGAGCACCCGTGGTGGAAGTCACAGGGCGAGCGTGCGCGCACCGCCGGCCACGGCGGAATGGATTTCATCATGGCGTGGCGACTGGTGTCGTGCATGCGTGAAGGCCTCGCGCCCGACTTCGATGTCTACGATTCGGCAGCGTGGAGCGCGCCGGGCCCGCTCTCGGAACGGTCAGTTGC
>JANNOC010000518.1:0-1642 GCA_031398865.1 Gemmatimonadota bacterium
GGCAGCTTGCGGCTACAGTTTTAGAGCTACCGGCTCATCCTTCGCGGCATGGTAAGTCAGAAACCAGCGCCGACAGTCTACAGCCAGAAGCCGCAAGCTGCACGGGAGCAGGGCTGGCTTGAAAAGCGAGGTGCCAGCCGCAAGCCGACAAGCCTGTAGCCGCAAGCCAGGTCAACGTTGGCGCGGTCGAGCCGGCACGAAATGCTTGTCCTCGATCCTGCCTAGCGCGATATTGACTGAGACCGGCTGGAGTCGTGATGGTGGCATTTGTCGTGGGAGCGGTCCCGATCCTTCTTGCGCTGCAGGCGACGCAACCGTCGTCGGCGTCGATCGTTGGTACCGTGCGCGACGCGGAAACCGGCGCCCCGCTCGCGGGCGCGACCGTCGCAATGCCGGATCTCGACCGGTTCGTCCTCACCGGCGCCGACGGACGCTATCTCCTGCGGCAGGTGGCAGCCGGTCCGCACCACGTTGCCGTTCGCTTCATTGGCCACGCGCCGCGTACTCTGCATGCGATCGTGCCGCAGGAAGGCCAGGTAGAAATCAACGTCTCGCTCGTCGCGCAGCCGCTTCGCCTCGTACCACTCGAGGTACGCGCGCCGGTCGCTGTCCGCGGCGTCGACTCGGACGACCATCCCAACTTCCCGGACCGCGCGACGTCCATCGCCGCCGTCCTGAATCACCCCTTGCTCGCGGAACCGGACGTCTTTCAGGCGCTCAGCGGCGGCGAGGTCCAACTGCGCGCCGAGACGCCAGCCGGGATCCATATCCGCGGCGGTGCATCGGATCAGACGGCCTATCTGCTGGACGGTGTGCCCGTCTTCAGTCCCTACCACGCGGCGGGCGTGTCGAGCGCCTGGAATCCCGACGCGCTCTCGGAATTGCGCATCGCCGCGGCTGCGCCCTCGCCCACGAACCCCCACTCCCTCTCGGGCACGATCGCGGGGATGACACGCGCACCCGGGGGGAGCTTCCGCGCCCAGGGCAGCCTCAGCACCACACAGGCGCGCCTCACGGCCGACGGCCCGCTGGGAATCGCGGGAGCGGGCTACCTGATCAGTGCGCGAATGGGGCTTCCGGGCCTCCTCGCAAAGCAAGGTGAAGCGTCGTACGTGAAGGGCGAAACGAACGACCGGCTCGCGAAGCTCGAGGCGCCGGCGATCGGTGGCCGGTTGCGGCTGCTCGTCTACGACGACGCCAACGAGATCGACGCCGCGGCCAGCGCACGGACGGCCGACGGAACGGCGGCCGCGTACAGGCGCAATCTGTTCGCGTGGCGAAACAGGTCCCTCGGTGCCGATTGGCGCGGGGTGCTTTCCGGCACGGGGCTCCACATACGGACCTGGCGCGCGTCGAGCCACGCGGGAGCCACGTGGTTTGCGCAGCCGGCACCAATGGATCTGACCTCGTCCCGCCTCGACGAAGGGGTGCAGCTGTCTCTGGACCGACGATCCGCCGGCGCGAAGACGATTGTTGGAATGCGGTTGGAGCGGAGCGGGACATCGTACCGGGTGAGATCCGATTCCGCACCACGACCCGACTGGTTCCTCGGGGCGCGGACGGCCGTAGCTACGGCATTCGCGGAACACGAGAGGGAGCTTGGCGAGCGCACGATGATGCGCACGGCGGTCGCGCTCGCCGG
>JANNOC010000519.1:0-6282 GCA_031398865.1 Gemmatimonadota bacterium
GCTGCAGAGCGTTCACCATTTCACGCGGGATCCGCACTTCGAGGGACGGGTCGCGTTCCTCGAGGACTACGACATGCACATCGGCCATCTGCTCGTGCAGGGCGTGGACCTCTGGCTCAATCTGCCGAAAGTGCCGTTGGAAGCATCAGGCACGAGCGGCATGAAAGCCGCGCTCAACGGCGTTCCGCAGTTGAGCACGATTGATGGTTGGTGGGAAGAGGGCTATAACGGGACAAACGGATGGGCCATTCCCGCGCCGACACACGATGACACGGCCGACGTCGAGACCGCGGAGCATCTGTACACGCTACTCGAGACGGAGGTGATACCGCGCTATTACAGGCGGACGGATGGCATCCCGCGGGAATGGGTGCAGATGATGAAGAACGCCATACGCGCCGCGGGTGAACACTTCACGGCGCGCCGGATGCTCACAGAGTACGTACGCGACTACTACGCGCCGTCCATGCAGGGCAGCGCGACCCCAGACGACCCTCCGACCGCATAACGAGACAGTGGCCAGATCCAGCAGGCGCGCCCGTGCCGCCACGCGTCCGTGCCCGCTTCGATCCCGATCGGATGAGTGCGTCACGGTGGTGCACCTCGCCGCGGAGTACACGCCGTACGCCCGCACTGGAGGGCTGGCGGAGGCCGTCCAGGGGCTCG
This sequence comes from Gemmatimonadota bacterium, assembly GCA_031398865.1. Taxonomy (GTDB): domain Bacteria; phylum Gemmatimonadota; class Gemmatimonadetes; order Gemmatimonadales; family Gemmatimonadaceae; genus JANNOC01. The sequence goes on from JANNOC010000519.1 coordinate 667, forward strand.
CCACGTTCCAGGCACGACAGGGCATTCCGGTCGTCGTGATGGTTCCGCTGTATCGCGTCGCGCGCACGGTCGCGCGAAACCTCGTTCCGGTCGGCGAGCCGTTCGCCGTCCACGTCGGCCCGCGCCGCGAGCAGGTGCGCCTCTTCCGCGACGGGGACGTCGAGGGCGGGCCCCAGGTGCTTTTCATCGATCACCCGGGATACTTCGACCGCGACGGCATCTACGGCGAAGACGGCGCCGACTATCCCGACAATCCTCGCCGCTTCGCGCTCTTCACACGGGCTGCCCTCGAGGCGACCCCACTCGTCGTGAAGGGGCCTGTGCTGGTGCACGCCCACGACTGGCATTCGGCGCTCGCGGTGGTCTACATGCGCACGTACGCGGACCTGCGCAGACGATTCCGGGGGACCGCGGCCGTGATGTCGGTTCACAACGCCGGGTATCAAGGGCATTTCTCACGCGCGGTGCTCGGCGACCTTGGCATCCCTCCGGAGATCTTCAACTATCATCAGCTGGAATGGTATGGGAAGGTGAACCTGCTCAAGGGTGGCCTCGCCTTCTGCGATCTGGCGGTGACGGTGAGCCCGAGCCACGCGGAGGAATTGCGAACGCCCGAGGGCGGCTTCGGTCTGCACGGCATGTTCGCGTCCATGGGCGACCGCTTTCAGGGGATCACGAACGGCATTGACCAGAGCACGTGGAACCCCGCGACGGACACGCAGATCACGGCCAACTTCACGCGGCAGGACACGTCCAACAAGGCCAAGTGCAAGGCGGCGTTGCAGCGCACCTTCGGGTTGCCGCAGCGCAAGCGCGTTCCCGTGTTTGGCATGTGCGGCCGGCTGGTGAAGCAGAAGGGACTGGACATCATCCTGGGCAGCAGAGCGCTGAATGCGCTCGACGCGCAGTTTGTCTTTCTGGGCGCGGGTGAGGAGCGCTACAAGGCGGGACTCCGGGCCCTCGCCGCCAGACGTCCGGAACACGTGAGCGCGGAGTTCACCTTCACCGACCGAATCGAGCACCGCCTGATCGCAGGGTCCGATCTCCTGCTCATGCCGTCCGAGTACGAGCCGTGCGGCCTGACGCAGATGCGTGCGCAGCGCTACGGTGCGCTTCCCATCGGCCGACGCGTCGGCGGAATCAGCGATACGGTACTCGACGACGCGACGGGCTTTCTCTTTGACGCGTTCCACTCCAACGCATTCGACCACGCGGTGGGACGCGCGTTGCAGCGCATTACCGACACGGACGCATGGCGCGCGCGGATGTACGAGGGGATGGGGCGCGACTTCGGGTGGGAGAGCTCGGCGAGCCGCTATCTCGAGTTGTATCGCCGCGCCGTTGCGGCCGCCAACCCGGAGCGCTGAGCGCGCATGGACTTCGTCCTCGCGCTGCACAGTCACCTCCCCTACGTCCTGAATCACGGCCGCTGGCCCCACGGGAGCGACTGGATCTGCGAAGCCGCGGTGGACACGTATCTCCCGCTGATCGCGTCCCTGCGCGCACTGGCGGAGGACGAGGTGGCGGCACCGGTGACGTTAGGCATCACCCCCATCCTCGCGAATCAGCTGGCAAGCCCCATCTTCGAGAGCGAGCTGCGCCAGTTCTTTCATCAGCGGCTCACCGCGTGTGACGAAGCGGAAGCCGCCATTCGCAACACACCCGACGCGCACCTGATTCCGGTCGCGCGCTTCTGGCGTGAGCGGATCCAGCGGCTTCTCGCGCTGTACGACTCGCTCGACGGAAATATCCTCGGGGCGTTTCAGGAGCTGGAGGACAATGGACGTCTCGAGCTCATCGGCTCGGCCGCAACGCACGGATTCCTGCCGCTGCTGGCGCGGGATGAGAGCGTCAGCTTTCAACTGGCGGTGGGACGAGCGGAGCACCAACGGCTGTTCGGACGAGCCCCCGCCGGGCTCTGGCTCCCGGAATGCGCGTATCGCCCCGCGGGGCCGTGGCGGCCGCTGCCGAGTGCCCCGACGTATCGGCATCGCAACGGCCTGGAGTCCTTTCTCATGCAGGCGGGAGTGCGCTTCGTCTTCGTCGACGCCCACCTCGCGCGCGCGGGACCGGCGCTTGGCGTGTATGGAGAGCTGCCGGTTTCGCCACATGACATGGTGCAAGCAAGGCTCGCGAAAGAGCCGCGCGCGCCGCACTCGCCGTATCGCGCCTATTGGATTGGGGACCACGGCCGGCGGCTGGCGGCGCGCGCGCTGATCCGTGATCCACGCTCGTCCATGCAAGTGTGGTCACGGCATGGGGGATATCCCGGCGACGGCGCGTATCTCGAGTTTCACAAGATTCGCTATCCTGGCGGCCTCAAGCTGTGGCGCGTGACGTCAGAGTCCGCGGGGCTCGGCGACAAGGCGGTGTATGACGCCGAGGCGGCAGGGAGCCAGGTACAGCGACACGCCAAACACTTCGCCCGGCTACTCGGTCGGGTGGGATCCACGGTCCGCACGCATGGCGGCGAGCTGATCGTCGCGCCGTTCGATACGGAACTGTTCGGACACTGGTGGTTCGAGGGAGTGGACTTTCTGGAAGAGCTGTATCGGCAGATCGAGCTGCAGGGAGGGGTGCGGCCGCTCACAGCATCGGCTCACCTGGACAACGCGCGCTCCGACGATGCGCTCCGGCTCAGCGCGGGATCCTGGGGTAAGGACGGTGACTGGAGCATGTGGCTCAACCCGGAGACCGCGTGGACGTGGGAGAAGCTGTGGCCCCTTGAGGAGGAATTCTGGCGACTGGCACCCGGCGCCATTACCAAACCAGAGTTACGTCCGATCCTGGCGCAGGCGGCGCGCGAGCTGCTTCTCGCGCAGTCGTCCGATTGGCAATTCATCATCACCACGGGCGAAGCCGCGGACTATGCGGAGGCGCGGATCACGCTGCACATCGCCGACTGCGAGAAACTCCTGCTCGCGCTGCGGGGAGGCGACGAGGGGGTAGATAGTGCGCGACGACTGGCCGACGAACTCGCGGTGCGTGACGCTGTCTTCCCCAACGTTCTCGACTCGTTGGCCGCGTGCCTGGCAGGCAATCACGCCTGATGCGATCGGTCGTCGTGCACGGTCATTTCTACCAACCGCCCCGCGAGAATCCCTGGACCGGCGTGGTGGAGCAGGAGCTGACCGCGGAGCCGTTTCACGATTGGAACGAGCGCATCGAGAGCGAATGCTACGCGCCGATGGCGAGCGCGCGGGTGCTCGCCCCTGACGGCAGCGTCGCGCATCGCGACAACCTGTATGCCGCGATGAGCTTCAACGTGGGGCCGACATTGTTCGAGTGGATGGAGAAAAGCGCGCCGGCGACGTATGCCGCCATTCTCGAGGCCGATCGCATCAGCCAGGCGAGGCTGGGCCACGGGAACGCGATCGCGATGCCCTATCACCACACCATCCTTCCGCTGGCGTCGAGACGCGACAAGGTGACCGAGGTGCGCTGGGGGATCCGTGACTTCCGCCGCCGTTTCGCGCGCGACCCGGAAGGGATGTGGCTGCCTGAAACGGCAGTGGACGAAGAGACGCTCGACGTGCTCGCCGAAGCGGGCATCCGATTCACGATTCTCGCGCCGCATCAGGTCGAGGCCACGTCCGCCGCGGGGATCCCATTGCGCTTTCGTGTCGGAAAGAGCCGCGAGATCGCCTTGTGTATTTATGACACCGTGCTCTCCGGTGACATCGCGTTCGGCCGTCTGCTCTCTGATGGAGCGTTGCTCGCGAGCCGGCTGGCGCCCGCGACCTCCGCCGTTACGGGACAGACCGAGGAGGCGAGCCGGCTCACTGAGCAGCGCCGCATCACCGCGGCGGCCATGGATGGCGAAACGTTCGGTCATCATCATCGGTTCGGCGAGATGGCATTGGCGCGCGCCTTTCGCATACTCGCGGAACGACGTGACGTTCGCATCGAGAACTTCGCCTCCGCTCTCGTCAGGCACCCGCCGCGGGACGACGCGGTGCTGGTCGCACCGAGCTCGTGGAGTTGCGCGCACGGCATCGAGCGGTGGCGGTCGGATTGCGGCTGCCGCCTGACGCCTTTCCCGCCAACCAGCCAGGCGTGGCGCGGCTCGTTGCGCGATGCCCTCGTGTGGCTGGCGGGCGAACTGCACGAAATCTACGAGCGCGAAGCGCGCGCCCTGTTCTCCGAGAACCCCTGGCGCGTGCGTGACCAGTACGGAGACTTCCTGGGAGGGACACCGGCGACGACCAGCGTAGCGGACTTCGTGTCTCGCTCAATGGTCCGCTCGCACGACGCGGCGGGCGTCGCGCGAGCGTACGAGCTGCTCGAGCTCGAGCGCGGGGCCCTCCGCATGTTCACGTCGTGCGCCTGGTTCTTCGACGATCTCGCCCGAATCGAGACGATTCAGGTACTGCGCTACGCGGCGTTTGCGATCGAGCTGTCAAGGGACGCAGCACGGCTTGAAGCCGGGCTGCTCGCGCGGATCGGCGATGCGACGAGCAATGATCCGGCCGAAGGCAGTGGCCGGGACATCTACCACGCGCGGGTCAAGCAGCGCCCGCCGTCGGGTCGTTCGCCATGACTTCGGCGCCCGAGACGCCAGCGCTCCCCGCCGTACGGGAATCGCAGGCCGCCACTCCACTGCGCTTCGTGTTCGGCGTGCACCAGCATCAACCGGTGGGAAACTTCGGCTTCGTCTTCGAGGAGCACACGCGCGACGTGTATCGCCCCCTCCTCGAGCGACTCGTGGAGCGCGAGTTCCTTCCGATCGTCATGCATCTCTCCGGACCGCTCCTGGAATGGCTGGAGTCAAGCCACAGTTCGTATCTCGATCTGGTCGGTGAGCTGGCCTCGGCAGGCAAGGTGGAGCTGCTGCTGTCGGGTTACTACGAGCCCGTCCTCGCGGCACTGCCGCGAGCCGATCGCGTCGAACAAGTGCTCTGGATGCGGGACGCGCTGCGGTCGCGCTTCGGCGTGGACGCCACGGGATTGTGGCTCACCGAGCGAGTCTGGGAGCCAGAGCTTGCCGCCGATCTGGCCGACGCGGGCGTGCGTTATGTTCTCGTGGACGATCGCCACTTCCTCGTGAGCGGTTTTCGCCGGGACCAGCTGCACGTCCCCTATCGCACCGAGAGCGATGGCAAGTACGTGGATGTCTTTCCGATCGACGAGCGGCTCCGGTATCTCATTCCCTTTCGACCCCCCTCGGAGATCGCGACGTATGTGCGCGACCTGCGCGCGGCGGGGCATCGCCTTGCGCTTTTCGCGGATGACGGCGAGAAGTTCGGCGGGTGGCCGGGAACGCGGGAGTGGGTGTACGAGAAGGGATGGCTGCGCGATTTTCTCGACACCATGCAGCGACTGGTTCAGTCGGGCGACGTGATCCTGAGTACGTGCGCGGCGGCGCTGCGGGCGTCCAAGCCCGGCGGCCTCGCGTATCTGCCCACCGCGTCGTACCGGGAGATGGAGAGCTGGTCGCTTCCGGCGCGCGCTGCCATCCGCCTCACCGCACTCGAAACCGAGTTTGGAGCCGAGCGACTGGCCGGCCCCGATGGATCTTTCGTCCGCGGCGCGCACTGGCGCAACTTCCTCGTCAAGTATCCGGAATCCAATCGCGCTCACAAGAAAATGCTGGCGCTGTCAGCGCTGTGCCGGCGA
>JANNOC010000529.1:0-2040 GCA_031398865.1 Gemmatimonadota bacterium
CGGGGGTGCCGTCGCTTCGCGTCAACGTGCCGTATCTTTTCACCGCGACGAACGAGGATATCGAGCGACTGGAAGTCGTCCTGGGTCCGGGCGCGGCGCTGTACGGGCCGAACGCCGCGAATGGCGTGCTGCACGTCATCACCAAGTCTCCTTTTGACTCGAAGGGAACGCTGCTGACGCTGTCCGGCGGCGAACGCTCCACGCTGCGCACGTCGCTGCGGCATGCCGGCACCGTCGGATCGCGGCTCGGGTTCAAGCTGTCCGGGGAGTATCTCACCGGCAACGATTGGGAGTACACGGATCCCGCCGAACCGGATTCGGTTCCGCGCCCCACCGGCCCGGGGACGCGTGCCTTACGCGACAATGCCCGCGACTTCGACGTGCAACGCTACGCCGGCGAAGCGCGCATGGACTACCGGCATTCGGATCGCACTGAGCTCATCACGTCGTATGGATACTCGCGGGCGGGAAGCGCCATCGAGCTGACGGGCGCCAACGGCGCGGCGCAGATCCGTGACTGGACGTTCCAGCACTTGCAGACACGCTTTCGCAGCGGGCGGTTGTTCGCGCAGGCATTCGTCAACGCGTCGGACGCCGGCAACGAGGACAGTCTGGATACGCAGGGCACCTATCTGCTGCGCACCGGCAATCCGATCGTAGACAAGTCGCGCGTGGCGGCGGCGCAGTTGCAGCACGGCTTCGACCTCGGCGCGCGCCAGAGCTTTACCTATGGCGCGGACTACATCTTCACCAATCCGCGCACCGGTAACACCATCAACGGACGCAACGAGGACGTCGACAACGTCACGGAGGTTGGCGCGTACGTGCACTCCGTGACGCGCCTCTCGCCGCGTTTCGAGCTGGTCGCGGCTTTGCGCGGGGACCATCATGACTTGCTGGACGAGTACTTCGTGTCCCCCCGGGCCGCGCTCGTCTTCAAACCAAGTGACACGCAAAACCTTCGATTCACCTTCAATCACGCGTTCACGACACCGCCCAACTTTCAGTTCTTCCTCGATCTTCCGCAGGGCCGGCTCGGACCGCTGCCGTTCTTCGTGCGCGCTGTAGGCGTGCCGCAGGGTGGGTACCAGTTCCGGCGCGAGTGCGCGGCCGGTCTCGACATGCTGTGCATGCACTCGCCGTTCACGCCGGCGCCCGGTGGCGGGTCCGCGTCCGTTGCCGCGAACGCCGCCGCGTACTTCCAGGCCGCGGTCACCGTCGCGTCGCGGAGCCTGCCGCCATCTCTCGTCTCACTGCTGCGGAGGCTGAATCCCACTTCCGCGCAAGTCGCCACGACGCTGCGGACGCTCGGGTTCGGCCCGACTGGTCCCGCGTTCGCGCCGTCAACGCCGCAGGACATCAAGGATGTCGAGCCCCTCGAGGCCGGATTCTCCGACGTGTATGAGATCGGCTACAAGGAAATTCGCGGTCGCGTCAGCTTCTCGGTGGACGGCTGGTATCAGCGGCGGAAGAACTTCGTCGCGCCGGCCGCCAACGTCTCCCCCAACGTGTTCCTCGACAGGCCGTCGCTGCAGGCGTATCTGACCGCGGGACTCACGCCCTTTATCGGCGCGGGCGCCGCCGCCGCGACCGCCGCGCAGATTTCCCCGGCGCTATCAGGCATCCCGCTCGGCACCGTGACGCCGTCGAGTAGCCGAACCAACAGCCCTGACCTGGTCTTCACCTACCGCAACGTCAAGGAGACGATCGAGCTGTACGGCAGCGACGTCGGAATGGACGTCCGCCTCACGGACCGTTTCTCGCTGGCGGGCACGTATTCCTGGCTGAGCGACGATGAGTTCGAGAAGATCCCCAACGGTGCCCAGCCGCTGGCTCTCAACGCGGCAACGCACAAGGCGTCGCTGACTGGGCGGTTCCGCGATGAACTCTCTGGCCTCGGGGCCGAGCTGCGCGGCCGGTACGTCAATGCATTTCCGGTCAACTCGGGGGTGTACGTCGGGCACGTTCCGGTCAATGCGCTGGTGGACGCGGGCTTTTCCTATCGCCTTCCCTTCGGAGCGCGCAACGCGACCTGGTCGG
>JANNOC010000536.1:0-3262 GCA_031398865.1 Gemmatimonadota bacterium
GGTCGCGGCCGCGCCGTTTCACATGTGGGCCCCCGATGTGTACGAGGGCGCGCCGACACCGATCACCGGTTTCATGGCGACGGCGGTGAAGGCGGCGGCCTTCGCATCGCTTTTCCGCATCTGGCTCGAGGCGTTCCCGGAGATGTACCGCGGCTGGCACTTCGCGGTGTGGTGGCTCGCGATGATCACGATGATCGCCGGCAATCTGATCGCGCTGCAGCAGCGCAACATCAAGCGGCTGCTCGCCTATTCCAGCATCGCGCACGCGGGATACGTGCTCGTCGCGCTCACCGTGGGCGTGCCGGGCTACGTCATGGGGGCGAGCGCCTTTCTCTTCTATCTGATGGCGTACACGCTCGCCACCATGGGTGCGTTCGCGGTCATCGTCGCCGTCGGCAGCGCGGGCGAACCGAATCTGCGGGTCGAGGATTACAACGGTCTGTGGCAGGCGCGTCCGTGGCTGGCCCTGTCGATGGCGGTGTTCATGCTCGCGCTGCTCGGCTTCCCGATTTTCGGTGGCGTTGGTTTCTTCGCGAAGTGGTACGTCCTGCAGGCCGCGCTGCAGGCGCCGTCGCCGCAGACCAAGCTGGCAATCGGTCTCGTACTCACGAGCGTGGTGTCGGCGGGCTACTATCTCTACGTCGTGATGGTGATGTTCATGAAGCCGCGCCCCGCCGATGCGCCGCCGGCGCTCGCGTTAGGCGTGTTGACGCGCACCGTCATCGCAGTCACTGTGATCCTTGTGCTCGTCCTGGGCGTCGCGCCGTCGCCATTGCTGCGCTGGGCGGCATCAGGCCAGCCGGTCGTTGCGCCCCTGGCACCTCTCTCGCCGTCCGTCGGCGCGGACAGGTAGCCGTCGGGCCGGGGCGCGCCCTCTCTTTTTCACGGGACCATGACAGTCGCTTCCGGCATCTTCAGGCAGTACGACATCCGCGGCGTCGTCGGGAAGGACTTGACGCTGGAAGCGGCGTTCGCCGTCGGCCGCGCCTATGCCGCGCTGTTCGCCGAGCGCCGCATCACCGGGACGGTCGCGGTAGGTCGCGACAATCGTCCCAGTGGCGAATCGCTGCGCGCTGAGCTGACGCGCGGCCTCACGCAGGGCGGACTGAATGTCGTGGACATCGGCGTGGTGCCGACGCCCGCGCTGTACTGGAGCCTGCACCACCTCCCGGTGCAGGGCGGGATCATGATCACGGGGTCGCACAACCCGCCCGAGTACAACGGCTTCAAGATGAGCGTCGGCACGGACTCGGTGCATGGCGAGGGCATCCAGCGGCTGCTTGCGCTGCATCGCTCGACACTCGCTCCCGGACCAATTGTCGGCTCGGTACGCCAGGAGCCGGTGCTCGACGCGTACGTCAACGATCTCGTGAAGCTCACGGGAACGCTGTCGCGTCGCCTCCGCGTTGTCATCGATTGCGGAAACGGCGCGGGCTCGCTGGTCGCCGAGCAGCTCTTCTCCCGCCTGGGGATCGACGCCTCGTACATCTTCTGCGAAAGCGACGGAAGCTTTCCGAATCACCATCCCGATCCGACCGTTCCCGAGAATCTCGAGGACATCATCGCGGCCGTGCGCGACCGCCGCGCCGACCTCGGCATCGCCTTCGACGGCGACGCGGATCGCATCGGCGTGGTGGACGGCGCCGGGGGAATCATCTGGGGCGACCACATTCTCATTCTGTACGCGCGCGACGTGCTGAAGCGGACGGGTGCGGGGCAGGCGATTATCTTCGACGTGAAGTGCTCTCAGGCGCTCCCGCACGCCGTCACTGAAGCAGGCGGGAAGCCAATCATGTGGAAGACCGGGCACTCGCTTATCAAGGAGAAGATGAAGGAGATGCACGCGCCCCTCGCCGGCGAGATGTCGGGGCACATGTTCTTCACCGAAGGCTTCTACGGCCATGATGACGCCTTGTATGCCGCGGCGCGTCTGCTGCGCATCGTCGCCGACTCGGGGCGATCCATTGCAGAGCTGCTCTCGGACGTGCCGCACTTCGAATCCACGCCGGAGCTGCGCATCGACTGCCCCGACGAGCTCAAGTTCGCGATTGTGGAGCGCGCCGCGGCGCATTATCGCGCCTCGCACGAGGTCATCGACGTGGACGGCGTGCGCGTGCTGTTCGGCGACGGCTGGGGTCTTCTGCGCGCCTCCAATACGCAGCCCGTTCTCGTCATGCGCTTCGAAGCACGCACCAGGGAGCGGCTTGCCGCGATTCGCTCCGAGATGGAGGGGTGGCTGCGCGCGCAGGGTGTAAAGGTCTAGCATGACCTCGCGGCGGTGGCTCGCCGTCGCGCTCGTCGCCGTCGCGCTGGTGCTGCTCGCAGGCCGCGCGCTCGCGTCCCTGTACGTCGAGTACCAGTGGTTCGCGTCGCTCGAGGCGCTGCCTCTCTGGCGCGCGCGCGTCGCCAACGCGCTGCTGCTCCGCAGTCTCTCCGGCGCGACGGGCGCACTCTTCGTCTTCGCCAACCTGTACGCCGTACGGCATTCCGTCGTCTCGCTGGTGCTGCCGCGCCGCGTCGCAAATCTCGAGATCGGCGAGGAAGTGCCGTCGCGCTACCTGCTCATCGGCGTCGCGGTCATCTCACTCCTGCTCGGCGCTCTGCTCACCATTCCGCAGGAGGGCTGGACCACACTGGGCCTCGCGCGCTACGGCCAGCCGTTCAACGAGCGCGACCCGTACTTCCAGCTCGACCTCGGCTTCTACGTGTACTGGCTCCCGTTCGAGACGTCCATGTACCTGTGGTCGCTCATCGCGCTGCTGCTCGTGACCGCCGTCGTCGTTTTCCTGTACGCGCTCACCCCCAGCCTGCGCTTGGAACGCGGCCGCCTGCGTACATCGTCCTATGTCCGCCGGCATTTCAGTGTGCTGGGGGCACTGATGCTCGCGATCCTCGCCTGGAGTTATCGCCTGGACGCGTTCGCGTTGCTGAGCCGCGGGAGTGGAGCCGACGGGATCTTTGCCTACGTCGATCATCATGTGAATGTGCAGGTCAATCTGGTGCTGGCGGTGCTGACGCTGGCGTCGGCAGCGCTGGTGCTCTGGGCGGGATGGACGGGACAGATTCGCGTAGCCTTCGTGACGGTCTCGTCGGTGATCGTGCTCTCGCTGCTGCTGCGCCAGTTGCTGCCCGTGCTGGTGCAGCGCGCCTCTGCGCCCGCCGATCCCGCGGCGCGTGAATACCCGTACATCGCGACGCGCGCGGGCTACACGCGGCGAGCCTTCGCGGTGGAGCGCCTGACGCGCTCGCAGGCCGTCGCGTA
>JANNOC010000539.1:0-2785 GCA_031398865.1 Gemmatimonadota bacterium
TCGGCGAGCCGCGCCTGCGCGCGCCGCAGCTCCACACGTCGGCGGATGTTCGCGGGTGTCGAAATGGTCGCGTAGATCATCGGGCGTCCCAGCGTCGTCGCGCCGAGTGTGTCCACGGTGACCGCCGCCGAGGCAGAAGCGAGCGCCGCGAAGTAGCGCGTGATCTGCGGCCAGTCCGCGAGCGTGCGGTCCGCTCCGACCTGCATGCCGAGGAATGCGGAAGGTGCCGGCGGCGTGGCACGGCGCGTGGCCTGCGCCTGCATGATGGGTGGAAACGCGAGGCTCGCGGCGAGCGCGCCGGCCAGTGCGTAACGTCGAATCATTTGCTATGCTACCGGAAGAAGGGTGAACTCGCGCGAAGGTAATCCCACGCTCCGGGGCGCGCCACGCTGCCGCGGGAGTCATTCTCCATGGCCATCGCACCGCCCTACATCGATCACTTCCGCACCGCCGTGCTGGGCACGGTGTTCGGCGCGCGCACACAGGTCGTGCATCGTCTCAAGGCGGGAGACCCGCTCATCCTCGTACCCGACCCGCCGGGCACCGGCATCCCGGCGGTGTGGGTGCACGCGCGCGGCGGCGACGTCATCGGCCACCTGTCGCTGCAGATCGCCGCGTGGCTTGCGCCGTGGATGCTGAGCGGCGGACGCTGCGGCGCGCGGGTGGAAAAGGTGGGAACGGACGACGTAGAGAGCTGGCGCCGGCTTGTCATCGAGGTGCGCTGCAGCGGGACGGGCGAGTAGAAAGGCGGCACATCCCGCATCGCGCCCCATCCTGGAGAAATCGTGGGTGCCCATGCGTATTATCAAATCATGGCAAACCCTTCTCGTATCTGCACCGTCGCCACCAGCCACGACGCCGCGCAGCGCGCCGGCGTTGACGCCGACGCTCAAGATCCGCCGAGCCGCGGTGGCCGAGCGCTACCGCTCGCGCTTCGACCCGCTGTACCAGTGACCCGATGATGCCCACGCTCGAGACGCCGCCGCTCAAGCGGCGTGCGCTCGCCGCGATCGTCATCTCGACCTGCTGCCTCGCGGGGGCGTACGCATCGGCGTTCATGCCGGGCGCGCCGCCACGCTGGTCGGGCTGGCTGTTCGCCGCGGGGACCACCGGTGTGCTGCTGGCGACACTGACGCTCGGCGCGGCACGGCGCGACCGCGGACTGGGACGGCTGGTGATTCCGTTTCTCGTGATGTTAGTGCTGCTCGGCGGCGGCTTTCTCGCTGTTTTCCTGCTACCTGACGGTCTTGGCGCGGCGGAGCCGCTGGTGCTCGGCCTGCCACAGCGCGCGGCGGTCGTGTTGTACGTGATCGGGTTGCTTCCCACGATCGTGTTGCCGGTGGCCTACGCGCTTACGTTCGCGGACCAGACGCTGCGTCCCGAAGATCTGGAGCGCGTGCTGGAAATGGCGCGAGAGAGCCGGCGTCGCGCGGAGTCCGCGAAGGTTTCGGGACGCGACCAAGGGGGATCGGCGTGATGGTCCTCTCATCGTTCGCCGCCCTCCTGCAGAAGAGCTCCGACGTTGCGGCGCTGCAGCATGTCGGGAGCCCGACGATTGTGACGGTGGCGCTGCTGTACTTCGCCGGTGTGGTGGCGATCAGCATATGGGCGTCGCGCCGCACGCGGACGGCGCGTGACTTCTTCGTCGCCGGTCACGGCATCGGGCTGATCGCGCTGACGGTTGCGTCCGTGTCGACGTCGGTGTCCGGCTTCGCGTTCATTGGCGGGCCGGGGCTCGTGTACACGATTGGGCTTGGTGCCGTTTTCATCGTGCTCCCCGCGTCCATCACCAACGTCATGGGGGCGTGGGTGCTCGCCAAGCGCATGCGGTTGCTGGGCGAAGTACGCGGGCTCATGACCGTCCCCGATGCCATCGGTGCGCGGTACCGCTCGCGCGGGGCGCAGGGGCTCGCGGGGGTGGCGATGCTGATCGCGATCGTCGGCTACATGGCGACGAATTGCCTGGCGATGGGCTACGTCATCAACGCGATCTTCGGCGTCGGAATCGTCCCGGGGATCTGGATCGGGATGGGAATAACGCTCGCGTATTCGGTGGCCGGCGGCATTCTCGCCGGAATCTATAACGACGTCTTTCAGGGAACGCTGATGGCGCTCGCGTCAGCGCTCGTCTTCGCATTCGTGCTCTCCGCGAACGGCGGCATGGGCGGAATCTCGCGCGCGATTCTTCCCACCGATGCGCTCTTTCTCGGCCCGTGGGGAAAGCTGACGCCGATCGCTGCGCTCTCATTTTTCTTCGTCTTTGGCATGGGATCGCTGGGCCAGCCGCAGGGCGTCCACAAGTACTACATGCTCAAGGATCCGCAGCAGCTGAAGTGGTACCCGCTGCTGAAAACGCTGGGCCTGATCGTGGTGCTGCTGCTCTACGTCGGCGTCGGGGTCGGGGTGAAGGCGTTGGTCGAGACCGGACGCATGGTTCCTCTCACCACCCCTGACGCGGCCACGCCGAGCTTCCTCCTCGGCTTCACGCCGGTGGTGCTCGCGGCGCTGGTCTTCTCGGGTGTCGCGGCAGCGACAATGAGCGCGGTCAACTCCTTCATTAACATCGGAGCCGCCGTCGTCACGCACGATCTTCCGATCGCGTTCGGACGCACGCTGTCGAACGAGTTGTTATGGGGACGCATTGCGACGCTGATCATCACGATCGTCGCGGCGCTCGTCGCGCAGTTCTCCGGCGCCATGGTCGCCTTCCTCGGCATATTCGGGTGGGGACTGTTCGCCTCGACGCTGGTGCCGTCACTCGCCTTCGGGCTCAACTGGGAAGGCG
>JANNOC010000592.1:0-9189 GCA_031398865.1 Gemmatimonadota bacterium
TGTATACCTCCCTGCAGGAGCGGGCAACGCAGGTGTCCCACGCCAACACGGGCAAGCTCGCGGGTGAATTCGAACCAACCATCGGCGAGGTGTTGTCCAACGTGGCCAAGGAGGAGGCGCGGCACTACACCTTCTATCGCACCGTGTTCAAGGAGGTGCTCGCCCGGGATCCCAACCAGGCGCTCGACTCGGCCTCGAAGGTCATGCCGGCGATCGACATGCCCGGCGTGAAGATGCCGAACTTCCGGGAGTTCGCCGACGTGGTGCGTCGCGCCGGGATTTACGGGCCGCGCGACTATCTCAAGATCGTCGAGGAGCAGGTCAAGTTCTGGGCGATCGACTCGCTCACCGAACTGAACGAGATGGGACGCAAGGCGCAGGAAAAGATTCTCGCCATTCCGGCGCGCCTGACGCGCATTGCCGACATGTTGGAGACGAAGAGCAAGGCGAAGTCGTTTGCCTTCGACGTGATCTTCAACAAGGAATTCGGCATGGAGTGAGGGCGCCCGCAGCGCTACTCGCTCCGCCTCGCCACGTTGCCCTCGATGGTGTTGCCTGCCCGCTCCGCAGGCGCGCGCAACGAGGCGCGCGCACCCTCGAGCTGAGCGCGCACCGACGGGAGCGCCGTGCCCCCTTCAACAGAACGCCGCGCCACGGAACTGTCGGCCGACAGTGCGTCGCGCACTCCCGCATCATCGAACAGGGCGTGCGCCGCGCGGAAGCGATCGGGCGCGAGCTCGTGCAGCTCGCTGCCGGACTCCTCGCTCTCGCGCACCAGCCGCCCGACGCTGGCGTGCGCGTCGCGAAAGGTGGCACCGCCTCTGACCAAAAGGTCGGCCAGATCGGTCGCCATCATGGAGCTGGAGATCGCGGCGCGCATCCGGTCGGTGCGGAACGTGACCTCCTGCAGCGTGCCCGCCACCGCGGGCATCGCCATGAGCAGCAGATCCACGACGCCGAACAGCGCGCGCTTGTCCTCCTGCAGATCCTTGTTGTAGCCGCTCGGCAACCCCTTCAGCGTTGCGAGAATCGTCGCGACTTCGCCGAGCAACCGTCCCGCCGACGCCCTCGCCAGCTCCAGCGCATCGGGATTGCGCTTCTGCGGCATCATGCTCGAGCCGGTGGTGAAGCCATCGCCGAATTCCACGAACCCGAACTCACTGGACCCGAAGATGATGAGATCTTCGGCGAGCCGGGACAGGTGCGTACCGACCAGCGCGAGCGCGAAGATCACTTCCGCGACGAAGTCGCGGTCGCTCACCGCGTCGATGCTGTTCTCCGACAACGTGCGGAATCCCAGCGTCCCTTGCAGCAGCACGCGGGAGATGGGATACGCACACCCGGCAATCGCGCCTGAGCCGAGCGGCAGTGTCGCGACGCGCACGGATGCGTCCGCCAGGCGCTTCCGGTCGCGGTCCAGTGGCCAGAAATGCGCAAGCAGCCAGTGCGCGGCCGCGACGGGCTGCGCGCGCTGGAGGTGTGTGTACGCGGGCATCAGTGCGCCGGCGTCCAGCAACACCGCCGCGCGCTCCAGGATGGTCTGCTGCAGCGCGCGCAATTGTACGTCGAGGCGTGCGCACGCATCCAGCGTCCAGAGCCGCGTCGCGGTCGCAACCTGATCGTTGCGGCTCCGGCCCGTATGCAGCCGCGCGGCCAGATCGCCAATGCGCTCGTGCAGCATCCGGTCAATCATCGTGTGGACGTCCTCATCGGACGCCACCGGCTGCGCGCCCGCGAGCAGCTCCGCCCCCACCTCACTGAGGCCGCGCTCGATTTGCCGGCTCTCCGCCAGTGTCAGGACGCCACCGTTCCAGAGCGCGACCGCCCACGCCTGCGAGAGCTTGACGTCGTATGGCCAGAGCCGGTAGTCGGTCGCGATGGACCGGTTGATCGCCTCGAGCAGCGGCGACGACGCGCCGGTGAAGCGACCGCCCCAGAGATGGTGGCTCTCCGCCGCTGCGGGCGGTACCGGTGGAGGCGAGTCTCCTGCCAGCGCCGAGGGTGGATGCACGTCAACAGCCGTCATGCGATCGCGAGTACCCGTGCGGGCGCCGCGACGGCCGCATCGGTCGGTGGTCCCTCCGCCGCGGACACCGCGGCGTCAGCGTTCGCCATCTCGCGATCCTTGAGCGCGCGGACCCGCTGCGACAGGCCATACAGCCGGATGAAGCCCGCGGCATCGCTCTGCGAGTACACGTCATCCTCGCCGAACGTGACGAAACGCTCGTCGTACAACGCGTGCTCGCTCGCGCGCCCCATGATGGTCGCCGTGCCTTTGTACAGCCGCAGCGAGATGGAGCCGGTGACCCGCTGCTGGGTCACGTTCACGAACGCGTCGTACGACTCCCGCTCGGTGGTCCACCAGCGTCCCTCGTACACGAGGTCCGCATACCGGGGAGCGATGAGATCCTTCGCGGAGAGCGTGCGGCGGTCCAGTACCAGCTGCTCGAGCTCACTATGGGCCATGTACAACAGCGTCCCCGCCGGCGTCTCGTACACACCGCGCGACTTCATCCCGACCAGCCTGTCCTCGACGATGTCGCTGCGTCCCACGCCGTGCTTGCCGGCGATGGCATTGAGCGTAGCGATGAGCGCGACCCCGTCGAGAGTCACTCCGTTCACCGACACCGGCGTGCCCGCCGCGAAGCCGATGCTGACGTCCTCCGGCTCGTCGGGGGCGTTCCACGGCGCCGCCGTGAGCATGAAGAGATCGTCCGCGGGCGCGGTTCCCGGATCCTCCAGTGCGCCGCCTTCGTGCGAGAGGTGCCAGAGATTCGCGTCGCGGGAGTAGATCTTCTCGCGCGTCGCGGTCACGGGAATCCCACGCGCCTCGGCGTACGCGATGGCGTCTTCGCGGCTGCGGATGTCCCATTCCCGCCACGGCGCGATCACCGGCAGCTCCGGGGCAAATGCCGCATAGGTGAGCTCGAAGCGTACCTGATCGTTGCCCTTGCCCGTGCAACCGTGCGCGAGGGCGTCGGCGCCGACCTGCAATGCGATCTCCACCTGCCGGCGGGCGATGAGCGGACGCGCCATGGCCGTGCCGAGCAGATACTTCCGGCCGTACACTGCGCCGGCGCGGAGCGACGGCCAGATGTAGTCCTCGACGAACTCGTGCCGAAGATCTTCCACGTAGCATTCGGCGGCACCCGAGGCGAGCGCTTTTGCACGCACACCCTCGAGCTCCAGTCCCTGCCCGACGTCGCCCGCCACGCACACGACGCGCGCCCCGTACCGCTCGCGCAGCCAGGGGACGATGATGGAGGTGTCCAGCCCGCCCGAGTATGCCAACGCGATGGTGCGAATCATGCGAAGCTCCAGAGGTGATATTTCATGCGGTTTCTTAGCATGAATATGCACTAATCTCGCGTGGCGTCAATCCCCCCATCGCGGGGAGCGGCAGTTCGGGGGCCTTAGAGGGTCTCTCCGGCCAATGACTTGATGCGCCGGATGATGCGTTCGCGCGCGGTGGAGGAACGGCAGATGAGCAGGATCGTGTCATCGCCGGCGATGGTTCCGAGCACGTCTGGCCAATCCTCGCCATCCAGTGCCGCGGCAATGGGTTGCGCGCCGCCAGGGAGGGTATGCAGGACGATCAACTCGGCCACGCCATCCACATAGGAGAACAGTTCCGGCAACAGGACGTCGAGTGTTGCGCGGCTGTCCTCGGCAGAGCTCTCCGGCACGGAGTACCGGGAGCCGTCGGCGGTGGGAATGCGCGCGACGCGCATTTCCCGCAGGTCGCGCGACAGAGTGGACTGCGTCACATCCCAGCCGCGCTGCAGCAGGAGCTTGCGCAGCTCCTCCTGGTTCCCCACGTCGCGCGACGCGATGACTTCGTGGATGGTGGACTGCCGTTCTCGCTTGTTTGCCATGGGTGATCAGCCTCGGGTTCGCGCGGAGGATAGCACCACGGGGCCGCGACGGGTAGCTGTCGGACTGCTGCCGGGCACCCCTGCCGCTCTTGACAATGGCGCCATGCATGAATATGCATTAACCATGCATCGAATCCCCGTCGGCGTGTTGGGAGCCAGTGGGTACGCGGGGCGCGAGCTGTGCGCGCTCGCCCTGCGGCATCCCCGGCTGCGCCTGGCGTTCGCGGCCGCCGACGCCCAGCGTGGGACCACGGCCCGTATCGCCGGGCGCGACGTGTCGTTCATCGCGACAGAGGACGCGCCGTTGCGCGAGGCCGCCCTGGTGTTCACGGCGCTGCCGCACGGGGCCGCACGCCCGTGGGTGGAGCGGGCGCGGGCGGCGGGAGCGAAAGTCGTGGATCTTTCCGCCGATCTGCGGCCCACGGAGGGCGACGGTGCGGCGCGCGATGGCATCCCGTATGGTCTCACCGAAATGGCGCGCGCCGCGCTGCGCGGCGCCGATGTCGTGGCGAACCCCGGGTGCTATGCCACGGCGGTATTGCTCGCGCTCGCGCCGCTCCTCGAGAGCGGCGCCATCGCCGCCGGCGCCACCGTGACTGTCAACGCGGCCAGCGGCGTCACCGGCGCGGGATACACGGCGCGACACGACCTGCTGTTCGCGGAAGTGGACGGTGACTATCGCGCCTACGCCACGGGGAATACGCACCATCACCTGGCCGAGATGCGCGCGCTGGTCTCCGCCCTCGGCGCGGACTGCGATCTCGCATTCACGCCGCATCTGCTGCCCGTCGCGCGCGGCATCCTCGTCACCGTGACGGTGCCACTCGCGCAGGAGCTGACCGATCCATTGGCACTCTGGCGCGAGCGCTTTGCCGGCGAAGCATTCGTGGACGTGGTGGCGCGCCCACCCACATTGCGTGACGTCACTCACCGAAATGCGTTCTGCGTGACCGCGCTTCCGTTGCAGGGAACGCGTCGTCCAGCGCTGCTGGTGCTCGCGGCCATCGACAACCTGCTCAAGGGCGCCGCGGGGCAGGCGGTGCAGAACGCTAATCTGATGCTTGGCCTCGAGGAAACGATGGGGCTCCCCGCATGATGCGCGTCATCAAGGTGGGTGGGCGCGTGCTGGGTGACGCGAAGCTCGCGTTGGTACTCGCGGGCGTGTGGCAGGGCAGCACGCCCGGCGACGGCCACGGAGCCTGTGTCGTGCATGGTGGCGGCGATGACGTGACGGCGTTGCAGCGAGCTTTCGGCGTGACACCGCGCTTCGTCAACGGACGCCGAGCGACCAGCGAGCAGGACATCACCCTGCTTCGCATGGCACTGTCCGGGTCCACGAACAAGGCGCTTGTGGCCTCCTTGGTCGCCGCTGGAGTACCGGCCGTGGGCATCTCCGGAGAGGACGCGGCGCTGATCGCCGCGCGCCCGCTCTCCCCGGCGGTGCTCGGGGCCGTTGGAATTCCCTTGCGCGTGAACGTGACGCTGCTGCGTCACCTGCTCGCGGGTGGCTATCTGCCCGTCGTGTCGCCCGTCAGTGCGAACGCGGCCGAGATCGGCGGCGGCGCGCTCAACGTGAACGCGGACGACGCCGCCGCGGCGATCGCGGTGGCATTGCACGCGGATGAGCTGCTGCTCATCGCCGACGTCCCCGCCGTGCTCGTGGACGGCACGCCCATTCCGGCTCTGGATTCCGACAGCGCCATGGATTTGATCGGTCGCGGTCAGGCCGACGGCGGCATGGCGCCGAAGCTCGAAGCGGCCTTGTTCGCCCTGGAGCACGGCGTCGCACGCGTGCGCATCGGTGATCTGGCCGCGCTATCCGATCACAGTCGTGGAACCGTTCTTTCCTCCTCGCGGAGTGCGGCATGACATCCATCGCCATTCGTCCTTCTCGTCCCCTCGCCCTGAGCATCGCGCCCGCCGCGCCAGCGGCGGCTGTCGCCACCGCGTCGGTTGCGTCCGAGGCGCTGCTGCCGGTGTATGCGCGCTGGCCGGTGGATTTCGTGCGGGGCGCTGGCGTCGAGCTATTCGATGCCGCGGGCGACGCGTATCTCGACATGACGAGCGGGATCGCGGTCAACGCGCTGGGCTATGGCGATGCCGGAGTGCGCGACGCGATGGTGGCGGCGATGGACTCGGGACTGGTGCACGTGTCCAACCTGTATCACACCGCTCCAGGGCGCGCGCTCGCCGAGGCGCTGGTTGCGCGTTCCTTCGCCCGCTCGGTGTTCTTCTGCAATTCCGGGGCGGAGGCGAACGAGGGTGCGTTCAAGTTTGCGCGGCGGTGGGCACGCGGTACCGGAGGTGACGCCAAACACGAGATCATTGCATTGCGCGGAAGCTTTCACGGACGCCTGTTCGCGTCGCTTGCGGCCACCGACCGTCCGGCCTATCGTGCCCCGTTCCGTCCCCTCGCTGGGGGCGTGAGCATCGGCGAACGGCACCTGGAATCGCTGGACGTGATGCTGCAGCGCGAGACCGTTGCCGCGCTCATCGTGGAGCCGGTGCAGGGCGAAGGCGGGGTGCGCGTGCTGGAGCCGTCCTTCCTGCGCGCGCTGCGCGAGATGACGTCCGAGCGCGGTATCGCCTTGATCTTCGATGAAGTGCAGTGCGGACTCGGTCGCACCGGCCACGCGTTCGCGTATGAGGACAGCGGAGTCGTTCCCGATCTTCTCACGCTGGCGAAGCCGTTGGCGGGAGGTCTTCCCATGGGTGCCGTGCTGCTGTCGCCGGAGATTGCCGGCGCCGTGCGTCCCGGAGACCATGCGACCACATTCGGCGGCGGGCCCTTCGTGGCGTCCGTCGCGCTGCACGTCGTGCAGCGATTGACCGACCCCGCGCTGCTGCGTCGGGTGCGCGCTGATGGCGAGTGGTTGGGCCGCGAGCTGCGCGCGTTAGGCGAGCGGACGGGGAAGCTGCGCGCGGTTCGCGGCGTCGGATTCCTCTGGGGCATGGATGTGCGCGGACCCGCGAAAGACGTGGTGCGCCGCGCGCTGGACGCGCGGTTGCTGCTGTGCACCGCGGGCGACTACACGCTGCGCCTGCTGCCTCCGCTTGTCGCGACACGCGAGGACCTCGGGCGTGCGCTCACGGTCCTGGAGGCGGTGCTCTAGCACCACCGTTCGGGATCTGGTGGCGTCGGCGCGAGCGGCGTATGCTCAGGAATGTCCGGTTTCGGTGCGGCACTCCGTTGCGACACGACGATCACGTCGGGGCGTAGCTCCCATGCGTGAGCACCACCTCACCGTGGCGCGCACCGCGCGGTACTTCACGCTGGGCGAGCCGTCCGAGCTCGTGCGCGAGCTGTGGATCGTCTGTCACGGCCTTGGCCAGCTCGCGTCGCGCTTTCTTCGGCACTTCGAGGGGCTGCAGGACCTCACGCGGCTCATCGTCGCTCCGGAGGCCTTGTCGCGGTATTACATGGAATCGCCGTCCGGCGCGCCGGGCACGAGCGAGTCGCACGCCAGCGCGCGCATCGGAGCGACGTGGATGACGCGTGAGGACCGGCTCAGTGAGATTGCGGACTACGTGAGTTATCTCGACGCGCTCTCCGGGAGCCTGTTCCAGCAGGTCGACCGCTCGGTGGTGACGCTGCACGTGCTCGGATTCTCTCAGGGGGTCGCGACGGTGAGCCGGTGGGTAGCCAGCGGCCGCACGCGGCCGGAGCGCGTGATGCTGTGGGGCGGTGTGACGCCGCCCGATCTGGATCTGTCGGCGCTGCGAGCGGGGTTGGACGCGGCCGACCTCCTGCTCGTCGCGGGCGACGCGGATGAAGTCATGGATGCGGCGCGTCTGTCGGAGGACGCCGACCGGTTGCGCGACGCCGGCATCGCGCATCGGCTAGTGCGCTTTCCGGGGGGCCATCGTCTCGACGCGGCGACGCTCGCCACACTCGCGGCGGAGTCGTTAGGCCCGGTTCGGGACTGAGCGAAAACATTCCGGAACTCGGACGATCCAACGCGTGGACAGGTTGATCGGCGAAAGCCACGTCATCCTTTCCCGGATCCGTCTCTGAACCGCTCCAGATCCCGGCGCTCCTTCTTGCTGGGCTTGCCCTCGTCGTGGCGGAAGCTCGACGCCTGAAGACGCAACTGCGCCGCGAGTGTCTCCCGCGCCGCTTTGGCTTCGGCTTTCTCCTCGTACAGGGTGAGCGCGATCGCCGCTGAACCGCGGCGCTCGGACAGGCCGCGGACGATAACGTGATACTCGTACGGTCCCTGGCGTATGCGAATCTCATCACCGGGCTGTACGAGTCGCGCTCGCTTCACGCGCTCGTCGTTGACCTGAACCTTGCCACCCTCGATGGCATCCACCGCCAGTGGTCGTGTCTTGAAGAAGCGTGCCGCCCAGAGCCATTTGTCGAGCCGAACTTTTCGCGCCACCGTGTCGGGCGACGCGGCCGCACGCGCACTCATTCCGCAAGCCGGCGCAGAATGCGCGGTGGCAATGCCCACTTGAGTGTGGCAGTCGCTTTTGCCGGTCGCCCCTCGAACGCGAGCAGGCATGCGCCGCCTTTCCTGAGTGGCACGAACGCGCGCGCGCTGGACGCAAGCAGCCAACTGGCATGCAGGCCGAGGGACGGCTCGTGTCCCACGATCGCGACAGTGGAGACGCCGGTCAGCGACCGCAGCCAGTCCGCGATCGCCGTGCTCGTTCCGTCTGGCTCGAGGGCATCCACGCGATGCACCGTGGCGAGCGAATATGCGGTTGCGAGAATCGCCGCGGTGTCGCTCGCACGCAGGTACGGACTCGTTGCCAGGAGATCGATGTCGGACAGGACGCGGCGCAGCCCCTGCGCCGCGCGCTGCATCCTGGCGCGCCCTCGCTCCGTGAGCGGACGCTCACTGTCGGGCGCCCCGGAGCGCGCGAACGTTTCCCTGTCCTCCGCCACGGCGTGGCGCACGATCAGAACACGCATGCATCCTCCGCGAAACGGGATGGAAAGCTGTGGGCGCCGAGCACGTGCGGCAACCCATCACGCGCTGGCCCGCATCTTCCATGGCGGTCCATGCGTCGCGGGTTCCGCCACATTCACGTCGAACAGATGCCCATAGCCGTCGCGATCGCCCTCGGTGTCGTCGGTTTCATTCTGCTTGGCCTCGCCATCGTCGGTTTCTCGTATCTCACGCGAGGGACGCCACTCAGTCATGTGCGCACGATGGGATCGGATGGCGCCCCGCACGCGTCCGACCCGGCGTTCTGCGACATGATGGCGTTGCATACGCGGACCACCCTGTACGGCGGACACCGCGTCGATGTGCTGTTCAATGGCGATGGCACCTATGAGCGTCTCTGGGAGGATCTGCGCTCCGCG
>JANNOC010000596.1:0-4787 GCA_031398865.1 Gemmatimonadota bacterium
TCATGAAGTACGCGCCGATAGGCATCGGCGCGGCGATCGCGGTGACCGTGGGACACAGCGGTCTCGGCATTCTGGTCAATCTCGCGAAGCTGGTTCTCACGCTGTATGGCGCGCTTATCGTCTTCGTGTTGCTCGTGCTGCTGCCGGTGGCGTTGATCGCGCGCGTACCTCTTCGGCGCTTCCTCGCCGCGGTGAAGGAGCCGGCGCTCATCGCCTTCTCCACGACGTCCTCGGAAGCCGCGTTGCCGCGCGCGATGCTGGCCATGGAATCCATCGGTGTGCCGCGCCGAATCGTCGCGTTCGTCATGCCCACGGGCTACTCGTTCAATCTGGATGGCACTACGCTGTATCTGGCACTGGCATCTGTGTTCGCCGCGCAGGCCGCGGGGATCGACATGTCATGGGATCAGCAGCTCGTCATGATGTTCACGCTGATGCTCACCAGCAAAGGCGTCGCCGGTGTGCCGCGCGCGTCGCTCGTGATCCTCGCGGGTACGCTCGCGACGTTCAAGCTGCCGCTCGAGGCCGTGGCCGTGATCATTGGCGTGGACGAGCTGATGGACATGGCGCGCACCACGGTGAACCTGGTCGGCAACTGTCTCGCGACCGTGGTCATGGCGCGCTGGGAGGGGGAGTACGATCCCGACGCCCCACTTCGAGGGAGCTCGCTGGAGCTGGACGACGCGGCGGGGGTCGCCGCGGTCTAATCTACGCGGGCGACGCCGACGTCCCGGACGGTCCAGCGTCAGCCCGTGCTCACGCCCAGATAGCGCAGCGCGCCGCGGACAGCGCCGCGCGCCGGGACGACCTCTTCCGCGCGTATCTGCGCACCCGGCACCGCCGTCTTGAGTCGCTGCTCTACGCGTCGGCGAAGAGGGGCGCCGCGCGCGAGCATTCCTCCGGCCAGTGCCACGGGTGACGCCGCGCGTTCGTCGCTGAAGAGGCGGCGCGCGAGGGTGCGCACGTGCAGCACCAATTCTTCCACCGCCATGCTGACGATCGCGTTGGCACGCAGATCACCCGCGTCCGCGGTCGCGAGCACGATCGGCGCCAGCGTCGCGAAGTCGGCGGGGGTGGCGGACGCGGCCCAGGGGATCAGCTCCGTCGTCGCCGTCAGCTGCGCCGCGGTCAGAATGGCGCCGGTCAACGCGGTATCGGGCTCGCGTCCGTCCGCGGCGGCCGTAACCACACTCAGAGCCCGTCGCCCGATCCAGGCGCCGCCGCCTTCGTCACCGAATACGGGGCCCCACCCACCGCATCGCGCCTGCGTGCCCGACGGCCCGCGACCGAACGCAATCGAACCCGTCCCCGCGATGAGGAGAATGCCTGGACCCTCGCCGAATGCGTCATCCAGCGCGATGGCGGCGTCAGGATGAACCACGACCTCTTCGGCGATCTCGCGACTCGCGAGCGCCTGCCAGAGCGCCTGCCGTTCCACGTCGCGTCCGACTCCCGCCACGCCAACGCACAGCACCCGCGGAACCACCTGCGACATGGAGGCCGCCGCCAGCGCGTCGCGCACCAGCCCGGCAATCACTTCGGCGGACCGATCGGCCTCGCCCGGCCGCACCGCCGATCCGCCACCCTCGACACTCGCGAGCTCGGTACCCTGCTCATCCGCGACGATCACGCGCGTTTTCGAGCCGCCGCCATCCACGCCGACGACGATCGCGCTCATCGCCGCTCTCCTTCCGGGCCGATTCCCCCCATGACGCGCTCGCCGCTTGTCTCCGCATGCGTGAAGGAGGACAGTATTCCGACCGCGAGGGTAATGCTCGTGCCGATGAGCACGTACCAGGGCCACGCGATGCGCGCTAGAGGCCCGAGCGTGTCGCCTAACGCCGGATAAGCGGCCGTCAGCTGTTTCGCAAACACGACGAACGCCATCGCAAAAATGCCGACGGACATGCCGAGTATCGCGTCACGTTGAATCGCGCGACGCCACCACAGCCCGAGGAAGAATCCACCGAGAAGGCCGCCATACGTGAACGACGCGACGGACAGCGCGACCACCACGACTGGCGTACCCGTTTCCTTGTACAGCAGCGCGCCCGCGGTGAGCACGATCCCCCACACCAGTGCGAACAGTTTTCCCGCCCGCAACGTCTCCGGCGCTTCGGCGGATCGCTTCGTCAACGGGAGATAGATGTCGTGTGTTGTCGCGGCCGCGAGCGAATTAATCGTGCCGGAATGCGTACTCATGGTCGCCGCGAGCACCGCCGCGAGAATGAGTCCCGTGAGGCCTGCGGGCATCTGCTCGACAATGAAGGTCGGGAAAATCGCGTCCGCGGCGGCGAAGGTGCGCCCGCCGTACAGGACGTACAATCCCACGCCAACCATGAGGAACAGGGTAAACTGCGCGAAGACGACGAAGCCGCTGCCGATGAGCGCGCGCTGTGCGCTGCGCAAATCGCGCGACGAGAGCAGCCGCTGTACGATGAGCTGGTCGGCTCCGTGCGAGGCCATGGACAGAAACGCTCCGCCGATGAGGCCGGCGAAGATAGTATGCGGACGGTCGAAACCCGTGTACGTGTCGAGCACGACCAACTTGCCGGCGCCGCGCGCCGTTTCGAGGATCGCCCCCCACCCGCCATCCACCGCACGCCCGAGCAGGACGATCGCGGAGAGGCCGCCGAGGATATAGATCGCTGCCTGCAAGAGCTCCGTCCAGACGACGGCGCGCATGCAGCCCTTGTAGGTGTACAGGACGGTGAGCAGACCGAGAATGAGGATCGCGATCGGCATGACGTACTCGCGCGGCACGGCTGGCCCGATGATGAGCGCCACCGGAATGGCCGTCGCGAACACGCGCACGGAATCCGCGATCGCCCGCGTGAACATGAAAACGATGGACGTAAAGCGCCGCGTGGCCAGCCCGAAGCGACGCTCGAACAACGTGTACGCGGTGACCAGCTCGCCCTGGTAATAGCGCGGCAACAGCGTGAACGCGATGACGAAACGCCCCACGATATAGCCGGCGACGATCTGCAGGAAGCCGAGGTTGCCGAGATACGCCAGACCTGGAATGCTGATGAACGTGAGCGCGCTGGTCTCGCTGGCGACCACGGAGAAAAGCACGGCCCACCAGGGGATGTTGCGATCGGCGACGAAGTAATCCTTCGCGTTCTTCTGCCGTCTCCCCAGGTACAGTCCGAGCGCCGTCGTGCCGCCGAGGTACGTCACCAGCACAATGACGTCGAGAAGCGTAAAGGTCTGGGTCATTGTGTCGGGCGTTCAGCGCGGGAAGGGCGGCAACGGCGCCGCCAGATACCAACGGACGCAAGAAGGCCCGCGAGTCTGGGACGACTCGCGGGCCTCTGCGCTTGCATCCCCGCCGACATGGCGACAGGGACCAGTCCGTTCACGATGCGTTACGCGGTAAACGAGCTGCCGCAGCCGCACCCGCCAGTGGCGTTAGGATTCTTGAAGGTGAATCCGGACCCCTGCATGGACGACACGTAGTCGATCGTGATGCCGCTCAGGTACTGCGCCGAGAAGGGATCCACGAACACCTTGAACCCGTCCTGATCCACGACGAGGTCATCATCGGCGAGCTGATCCTCGATTAACAAGCTGTACTTGAAACCGCTGCATCCGCCGGGTTGCACGGACACGCGCAGGCCGCCCTGCTCGGCCGACACGCCTTCGGTCTCCATGAACTTCTTCACCTCGACGGCCGCGGTCTGTGTCACCGTGAGCGCGACTTCCGGCTGATTGATTGTGCTCATCGTCAGTCCCTCTGGCATGGCGGCGCAAGGCGCCGGTGGTCACCCGAGTGGTAATATACCGCCTGGGCAGAGCGGCTACAAGCGTGTGGGAGCAGCAGTTGGGCGTTGGCCTCAATCGCCGGCCCCCGCCGCCGTGGGCGCGAATCTCGGTGCCGGCGGCGGCGCGGGCTCCACCCGGAACGATCTCGCGATCCAGGTGAACGCGAGCGCGGCGACCGCGAGCTGGATTGAGCCGGTGAGATACTCGCCGAATATGATCTTGCCGATCCCGAACAGTGTCGCATACACCGCGACGATTCCCGCGATCCAGTTCGTCCATGCGAGAGCACCGCCGGGAATGGATTCGCGCCCGTAGCCCAGCCGCTGTGAGACGCGCGCCCATCCCGGTCCCCCGGGGCGTACGCGGCGATAGAACGCATCCAGCGTGGCGTCGGACTCCGGCCGCGTGGCGTACATCACGCCCAGCCAGACCGCCGTGCTCACGACCACCGTGAGGATCATGACCCAGGCGTCCACGTCGGGACTGCCCGCCGGCGCCAAACGGCCCGGGACCCACTGCAGCAGGATCAGGGAGACGACGAACGATGTGATCATCGCGCTGATCTCGGTCCACGCGTTGATGCGCCACCAGTACCAGCGCAGAATCAGCACGAGCCCCGTGCCGGCGCCGATGGCCAACAGAAAGCGCCACGCCCGCTCGATCGACGAAAGCTGCGACGTGACGGCGATGGAGGCGAGAAAGAGAAGTACGGTCGCGATCCGTCCCACGTTCACGTAGTGCTTCTGGCTTTCCGCGGGACGCAGGAAGCGCTTGTAGAAGTCGTTGACAAGGTAGGACGCGCCCCAGTTGAGATGCGTTCCAATCGTTGACATATACGCCGCCGCGAATCCGGCGAGCATGAAGCCACGCCACGGCGTCGGCAGAAGATCGACGAACGCGTGCACGTAGCCCGCTTCCTTGTCCTGGAGCGTGGGATACAAGATGATGGTCGCCAAACCCGTCACAATCCATGGCCACGGCCGCAGCGCGTAATGTGCCACCTGGAAGAACAATGTGGC
>JANNOC010000584.1:0-6686 GCA_031398865.1 Gemmatimonadota bacterium
CAGCCGCAGACATTGACCATCGTGCCGTCCACCACGTTCGTGCACTTCCCGTCCAGGACGCAGGACGCCGGGTTGCCGATGTAGTCGGCGGACACAAGCTCCACGTCGGTGTACACGAGAAAGCCGGCCAGCGCACCTGCAGCAGCCGCCGTCTTGAACGCGGCATTCACTTCCTCAACCGTCGTGCGCCGCTCGACTTCCACCGTCAGGTTGGTGAGGGAGACATCCGGCGTCGGCACGCGGATCGCGATCCCGTCAATCTTCCCCTTGAGCTCGGGGATGACGAGCGACGTTGCCTTCGCGGCGCCAGTCGTGGTCGGGATCATGGACATCGCCGCGGCGCGTGCGCGTCGCAAATCCTTGTGCGGGAAGTCCAGAATCACCTGGTCGTTGGTGTAGCTGTGGATCGTCACCATCGAGCCGTGCTTGAAGCCGAAGCCGTCGCGAATGACCTTCACCATCGGCACCAGACAGTTGGTGGTGCACGATGCGTTGGAAATCACGTGATGCCTGGCGGCGTCGTACTTGTCGCTGTTCACCCCCATCACGATGGTGATGTCCTCGCCCTTCGCGGGCGCGGAGATGATCACCTTCTTCGCGCCGCCGGTGATGTGCTTGCGCGCGTCCTCGACGTCGGTGAAGCGTCCCGTGGACTCGAGGACGACATCCACGCCCAGCTGCTTCCAGGGCAGCTTCGCGGGATCCTTTTCCGAGAGGATCTTGATCTCGTCGCCATCCACCGTCAGCGTGCCTTCCCCACCGGAGACGTCGCCGTCGTACGTGCGATGCACCGAATCGTACTTGAACAGGTGCGCGAGCGTCTTCGTGTCCGTGAGATCGTTCACCGCGACGAAGTCGAGATCCGCGAGACCCTGTTCCTTGGCGGCGCGCAGCACCTGGCGACCGATGCGGCCGAAACCGTTGATTCCGACGCGAATTGCCATGTTCGACCTAGCTCCTGAGAGTTAGCTCCGGTCGCCGATGGCGCGCGCCCGGCCGAATGTCACGTAGCTGAGAATACGCGCACCGCCCTGAAAAAGCGCGGTGGCGCAGGCGTTGAGCGTCGCGGCGGTGGTCACGACATCGTCCACCAGAATGAGGTGGGCGCCGCGGATGCGCGACGACGCCCAGGCTGGCGCATGAAACGCGCCGGCAACATTGCGCCGGCGTTCCTCCGGTGTCAACCGCGTTTGCGTCTCCGTGTCACGACCGCGCCGCAGCGTGTCCTCCCACACCGGAATATGCCAGTGCGCGCCAAGCGCGGCAGCGAGCAACGCGCTCTGATTGAAGCCGCGCAAGCGCTGGCGCGCGGGCGACAGCGGAACGGCAACCAGCGCCGCGCGCTCGGCGACCACGTCCTCGGGCCAGTGCAGCCGCGCCATACGCGCCGCCATTTCCCCCGCGACGCGCGTCCACCCGCCGTACTTGAGCGCGTGCACCGCGCGGGCGGCGGCCTCGTCGCCGATCCAGCAGTACGAGCGCACCGCGCGCACAAAGGGTGGGAGTAGATCGCACCAGCGGCAGCGATGCGTGCCCTCCAGTGGATGACCGCAGCGCTCACAGCGCGGACCTGGGAGAGGGCACACGCGGCTCCAGCAGCGGCCGCAGACGATGCCGCGCTCGCCGGCGTCGAGCAGCCGCTCGCACGCGACGCACATCACCGGCAGGAAGAGATCGAGCAGACCGGCGCCGAGCGCGCGACAATGCGCGAACTGGCCCGCGGGATCCCACCGGTGCATCACACCACCGCGGCGCGCATGGCATCGCGATCCGGCGCCATGCCGAACCAGCGCTCGAACGCCAGTGCGCCCTGCTCGACGAGCATCGGCAGTCCATCAACCGCACGGAGGCGTTGCTGACGCGCGGCGTGCACCCACGCGGTCGTGCCGCGCCGATACACAAGATCGATGACGACGGTTGCTGATCCGAGGAGCGCGATCGGCACGGGCAACGCATCGTCGGTGAGCCCGATCGGTGTCGCATTGACCACGACGTGCGCGCCGCGGACGGCGTCCTCCAGCGTTTTCGCACTCGTCGCCGCGCTGAATCGCGCGCACAGCGCGGCGACGCGCGCAGGCGTGCGACTACACACTCGAACGGTGCACGCGGGCCAGCGTTCGACTTCAGCCAGGACCGCCGCGGCGCCTCCGCCAGCACCAATGAGCGCGACGATCGCACCCTCGGGTATCGTGCCCACTGCCTGACGAGCCGCCGCCGCGAATCCGCCGACGTCGGTGTTGTCGCCCACGAGCGCGCCGCTCTCCACCCAGAAGGTGTTTACCGCGCCGGTACGTTCCGCCACAGCGGTACGCCGGTCGCACAATGCGGCGAAGGCGATCTTGTGGGGGATGGTTACGTTGCCACCCGCGCGCTCCGCGACGAGCTCGGCGGCGAGCGCCTGAAGCTCCGCGGGCCGCACGTCCAGCGCGGTGTAGCGGTGCGGCAGCCGCGCCGCACGCAATGCGGCGCCATGCATGAGCGGCGAGAGGGAGTGGGTGACCGGATGCCCGAGCAGCACGAGCCGTTCGGGGCGCTGCATCACGGATGCTCCGATGCCCGCTCCGCCGTAATGCGGTCGAAGACGCGCTGGATTTCCCCCTCGAGTTCCGTCACCGTGGCGCGATACACTTCCAGCTCTCCGCCGAACGGGTCACTCACCGCCCGCGTGGACGCTCCGTGCGAGGCGAATTCCGTGAGCAAGTGGGCGCGGCTTCCCCCACCCAGCGCGAGGACGCGCTCCAGATGATGCGGACCCATCGTCAGGACAACGTCAGCCCACCGCACGAGGTCGGCCGTCAGCAGCTGCGCGCGATGACCGTTCAGGTCGAGGCGGCGCTCGAGTCCCACGAGCAGCGCCGCATCCGATGCGGCGGCGTTATCCCAGGCGCTGGTGCCCGCGCTGGCTACCTCGACGTCGTGCAGCCCTCGCTCGATCGCGATGCGCCGCGCCACCGCTTCAGCAAGCGGGCTGCGACAGGTGTTGCCGGTGCACACGAACAGCAGGCGCATCGCGGTCACGCGTCTCCAATCAGGTCAGGGACGCTTTCGCGCAGCACAGACGCGGGAATCGCCCCCGGCCGAATGACGCGAGGGAGTCGTCCCGTGCAGTCCACGACCGTGGACGGAGAAGAGGGCACCAGACGTCCGCCGTCGAGCACGCGCAGGACACCACGTCCTATCGCCTCCGGCCACTGCTCGACAATCTCCGTCGCGGTCATCGCCGGTGGTACCCTCGGGCGATTGGCACTCGTGGAGGTGATCGGCTCGCCGTACGCCTGAATCAGTCGAACCAGCGCCGGATGCGACGACCAGCGCACGGCAATCCCGCCCTCGGGACCTCGCAGTCGCGCGGGCACGCGCCGCTCTCCGCCAGGAAGCACCAGCGTCAAGGGACCCGGCCAGTGACGCGCCGCGAGCGCGGAGGCCGATGGCGTCAGATGCAGGTCGAAGCGCGTCAACATTGCGCTCCCCGCGATCAGCAACAGGAACGGCTTGCCGGGGGGGCGCCCCTTGAGCCTGACGAGTGAGTCCACCGACGCATCGTCCACCGCCCCGCCGAATCCGTACACCGTCTCGGTAGGATAGCCAAGCACGAGCCCCGCGTGCAGATGCGCGATCGTCGCGCGCAGCGCCACCTCGATCTCGTCCGCGGACCAGAAGGGCGTGGCGGCGGGGAGACTCATTCCGCGACAGACGCCAGCGCATCGAGCCGCGCAAAGTCCGATTCCTCGGTCACTTTCAGTGCGCGCTCGCCGCCGCGCACCACGCGCACATCGAATCCGAGCCGCTCGCACAGTGCCGCGTCATCGCTGGCCGACACGCCCGCGCGCGCCGCCTCCGCGTACGCGCGCACGATCATCGCGCGCGGGAATCCCTGCGGTGTCTGGGCGCGCCACAAGTTCGTGCGCTCGACCGTGCGGACGATTCGTCCCGCCGCGTCCACGTCTTTCAGCGTGTCCACTACCGGCAGCGCCGCGACTGCGCCGTGACCGCGTCGTGCCGCCGCTATGACCCGCCCGATCGTATCGTCGTGCACGAGCGGACGCGCTGCGTCGTGGACCAGGACGACTGTCACATCAGGAGGCATGTCTTCGAGCCCATTGTACACCGACTCGCCGCGGTCGCGACCGCCCGTGGAGAGCAGCAGGCGATCGACGTCACACTGAAAGATCCACGGCGGCGGATCGGCCGTGAATTCACGCGGCAATACGACGGTGACCAGCGCGACATCCGCGCGGGCATGAAATGCCTGCAGACTGTGCAACAGCATCGGCTTCCCCGCGACCCAGCGAAACTGCTTGAGCTCCGCGGACCCGGTGCGCGAGCCCGTGCCCGCCGCCACAATGATGACGCCGACGTCGCGCCCGGTCATGCGAAGAGTCGTTCGAACAGATCCTGCACGGTGCGCACACCGGTCACCTGCAACTCGCGCGGCGTGCGCCGTGGGACGCCGCGCTCCGCCAGGTAGGCCTGCGTCATGCCCATCTTGGCCGCCTCGCCCAGCCGGCGTTCCGCCTGCGACACGGGCCGGATCTCGCCGCCAAGCCCGACCTCGCCGACAAAGATTGCGTCGGCGGGGAGCGCGCGATCGTACATGCTCGAGGCCAGCGCCGCTGCCACGGCGAGATCGCCCGCGGGTTCCTGCATGCGCATCCCGCCCACCACGTTGAGAAACACGTCGAGTTGCGCGAACGACATGCCGGCGCGCTTCTCGAGGACAGCGAGCAGCAGCGCCAGACGACGCCCGTCGTATCCCGTGGCGACGCGCTGCGGCGTCCCGAAGCCGGCCTTGGCCGCCAGCGCCTGGATCTCCACCAGTAGCGGACGCGTGCCTTCCAGCAGCGCGGTGACCGCGGAACCGGACGCGGTGCTCAGGCGATCGCCGAGAAACAGTTCGGAGGGATTCTCCACCGCGACGAGACCGCCCTGCGTCATGCGGAACACGCCGATCTCGTCCACGCTGCCGAAGCGGTTCTTGGTCGCGCGCAGGACGCGATGATCGAGTGTGCCATCGCCCTCGAAGTACAGCACGGTGTCCACGATGTGCTCCAACGTCTTCGGTCCGGCGATTCCCCCGCCCTTCGTGACGTGTCCGACGACGAGCACCGCGATGCCCGTCTCCTTCGCGAAGCGCATCAGACGGGCGGCGCATTCGCGCACCTGGCCGACGTTGCCCGGCGCGCCCTCGAGGTCTCCGGTGAATACCGTCTGAATGGAGTCGATCACCAGCACCGACGGCGCGCGCGACGCCGCGGTGGCGAGAATCGTTTCCAGCATTGTCTCGGCGAGCAGCGCCACGTCGCCCGCGCGTTCCGCGAGCCGATCGGCGCGCAGCTTCACCTGCAATGGAGATTCCTCGCCGGAGACGTACAGCGCGGGACATTCACGCGCCTGCAGACGCGCCGCGATCTGCAGCAGGAGCGTGGACTTTCCGATGCCGGGCTCGCCGCCGACGAGCACCATCGAGCCGGGGACGATGCCGCCGCCGAGCACGAAGTCCAGCTCGTTCATCCCCGTGGTCCAACGCCCCTCTTCCGATCCCACGACGTCGCGCAGCATCGGCGCGAGAGCCACGCTGCCGCCGTGTGCAAGCGCGGCGTGCCCGCCGAGGCGGCGCGTGGCGCCCGCTCCCTTCGCGAGCGTGACCTTCGGCGTGAGCATCTCTTCCACAAGCGTGTTCCACTCGCCGCAACCTTCGCATCGGCCCGCCCACTTCGAGCTTTCGGCGCCGCAGTCGGTGCACCGGTACACCGTTCGCGCCTTCGCCATCATGACAACCGCAGGTGCGATGTGCCGCCGTCAGGTGGTGGCTGCCGCTGCGAGAAGTTCTCGAAGCGCGTGAACTGTTTCTGGAAAAAGAGATTCACCGTACCGATCGGCCCATTGCGCTGCTTGAGCACGATGATCTCCGCCTTGCCCTCGAGCGAGTTGCCATCCTTGTCCATCGGCGGCCCTCCGTCGCCGCGTTCCGCGTACACCTCGGGACGATAGATGGCCATGACCAGATCGGCGTCCTGCTCGATCGCGCCGGACTCGCGCAGATCGGAGAGCTGCGGACGTCCCTTCGACTCGCCGGTGCGCTGCTCGGGCGCGCGCGAAAGCTGCGAGAGCGCCACGACAGGCACGACCAACTCCTTCGCGAGCGCCTTGAGCGACCGCGAGATCTGACTGATCTCCTGCTGTCGGTTTTCCGAGCTGGCCGGGCCATTGATGAGCTGGAGATAGTCCACCACTACCAGGCCGACGCCGTTCTCCGCCTTGAGACGGCGCGCTTTGGAGCGCATTTCCAGCAGCGTAAGGGTGGGCGAATCGTCGATGTAGATCGGTGCGCCGCTGAGAATCCCCGCCGCGCGCGCGAGACGTGGGAAATCATCGTCACGCAGCATGCCGCGCCGCAGCTTCTGCGCGTCCACACGCGCCTCACTGGTGAGCAGTCGCTGCACCAGTGCCTCCTTGCTCATCTCCAGTGAGAAGATGGCGATCGGGACGTTGTTCTCGATCGCGGCGTGCTGCGCGATGTTGAGGACGAAGGCCGTCTTCCCCATCGAGGGGCGCGCCGCGATGATCACCAGCTCGGAGGGCTGGAAGCCGGACGTCATCTCGTCCAGATCCTTGTATCCGGTCGCGACCCCGGTGATCGTCTGTCCCCCGCGCTGCAGCGCCTCGATCCGTTCCATCGTGGGCCA
>JANNOC010000586.1:0-2640 GCA_031398865.1 Gemmatimonadota bacterium
GCTGGCCCATTTGCGCCGCCGCCGCGGTGATATCACGGCGTACCTCGAGATGCATATCGAGCAGGGAGGAATCCTGCACTCGACCCGCACCGACATCGGGATCGTCGAAGGCATCGTCGGGATACGGCATTGGGACGTGACGGTCACGGGGTTCGCGAACCACGCGGGCACGACGCCGATGGGTCAGCGGCGCGATGCCCTTCTGGCCGCCGCACGCTTCGTTGACGCGGTGCAGCGCGTCGTGCGAAGCATTCCTGGGCAGCAGGTCGGAACGGTCGGGCGCATTCAGGCATGGCCCGGCGCGCCCAACGTCATTCCGGGACGCGTGGTCTGCTCGCTTGAGCTGCGCGACCTGGACGAAAACAAGATCCTGAGCCTCTTCGGACGCATTCGCGACGAGGCCGTCAGCGTCGGGACCGCGACCGGCACGTCTTTCGATTTCACCGAGACGTTGCGCAACATCCCCGCGCCGAGCGACCCGCGCATCCGCACGATCATCGGCGATGCCACGCGGGAGCGCGGCCTGTCCGCGCGACTCATGCCCAGCGGCGCGGGGCACGACGCGCAATCGATGGCACTGCTTGGCCCCGTAGGAATGATTTTCGTCCCGAGCGTGGACGGGATCAGTCATTCGCCGAAGGAGTTCTCGCATCCCGAGGACATCGTGAACGGGGCGAACGTACTCCTCGACGTAGTCCGCCGTCTTGACCACTGGAGCTGATCGAATGATGACGACTCGGAGCTCGCCCCACCCTACGACGTCCCAACTCCTGGCCGGTGCGCTCGGCGCCGCGTTGCTGCTCGTCGCCGGTGGCGTCTCCGGCCAGACGACCCCGCGTGACACCGCACCTGCCGCGACCCGCCTTGGAGTGACGGCGCTCGTCGGCGGAACCCTCATCGACGGATATGG
Source organism: Gemmatimonadota bacterium (assembly GCA_031398865.1). GTDB lineage: Bacteria > Gemmatimonadota > Gemmatimonadetes > Gemmatimonadales > Gemmatimonadaceae > JANNOC01. The sequence goes on from JANNOC010000586.1 coordinate 911, forward strand.
CGGGGTTCCCATTCACAACAGCGTAATCCTCATAGAAGGAGCGCGCATTACCCGCGTCGGCACCGTGGGGTCGCTCCAAATTCCGGCGGGTGCTGAAGTGATCTCCACTGAGGGGATGAGCGTGCTCCCCGGGCTGTGGGACATGCACGTGCATCTCATGATCAACGGCCACAGCGACTACGCGCACTGGGATCGGACATACCTTCCGTTGCTCGAGAGCGTCATTATGCCGGCTTCCGCGCGCCAGCTGCTGCTCGCGGGCGTGACGAGCGCGCGCGACCTCGGCGCGCCGCTCAGGCCGAGCATCGCCGTGCGCGACGCAATCAATGCTGGCCGGATTCCCGGACCGACGATGTACGTCTCCGGGCCATTCCTGCAGCATCGGCCATATCCGGGAACGGAAGCCTTCCGGTGGGGAGTGAACGGGGTCGCTGACGCGAAAGAGAAGGTGCGCTTGCTGGCGCGCGCCGGCGTCAACTGCGTGAAGCTCATCGACCAGGACGAGATGACGATGGACGAAGTGCGCGCCATCGTGGACGAGGCGCACCGTCTCGGCCTCCCGGTCGTCGCGCACGCCCACCGGCCGGAAGAGATCCGGCGCGGGTTGCTCGCGGGCGTGGACAACTTCGAGCACACCGGCATGGCCACGTCGCCCGAATATCCAGACGACGTAATGATGCTGCTTCGCGCGCGTACCGCCCGCGGAAACGCGGGGCCCTTCTTCTGGACGCCCACAATCGAGGGATTGTTCAACTACGAGTACCTGCGTGACAACCCGGAGGCGCTGGACGATCCCTCCTGGCATCTGGGACTTCCGGATTCTGTGGTCGCCGACATTCGCGCTTCGCTAGTGCATCCCGATCGGCTCGGTTACTTCCAGATCACGCCTAACCGCCGGCCGACGCTCGCCAGGAAGTTCCATCAGCTCCGGGAATCGGGGGCCGTGCTGCTGGTGGGAACCGACGCCGGAATTCCCATGAAGTTTCATAGCCAGGCCACCTGGAAGGAGCTCGACGTGTGGGTCAACCGGCTGGGGGTTGATCCAATGACAGCGATTCGCGCCGCCACCTATTGGCCCGCGGTCGCAATGAAGGTGGACCGTGACGTGGGAACGGTGAGCGAGGGTAAGTACGCCGACATCATCGCCGTGCGCGGAGACGTCCTGCGCTACATCAACCTTCTGCAGAGCGTGGATATCGTAGTCAAGCATGGGGTGCGCTACAGGTAGCGGCGCATTGGCAGACCTCCATTCGATCAACCATTTTGGTGGCGTATGAACCCGGATCACGCCGATCGGAGCTGGGCGATCCTCTTCGCGCGGGCCATACTGGGATTCATTTTTTTCATGGCCGGCGTGTGGAAGGTTTTTGAGTTGGGACCGCTGGAGCACGCGCGCCGCCTGTTCCTCGTCCCCTACGTCGAGACGTTTCTGCCTGATTTCGCGCTCTGGACCGTGGGGGTGATCATTCCGTTCATCGAGTTGGCCGCGGGGGCTTTGCTGCTGATCGGCTTTCGCACTCGTGAGGCGCTGGTCGCTCTTGGCGGCGTGCTGGTGGTCGTGACCTTCGGGCATCTGCTGCTGGAACCGCCTGTACGAGTTCCACACGCATGTGATCCCGCGAGCCGCGGCTGCCGAGCGCACCTGAGTCGGCGTTCATGCACCTCGGGAACGGCACCAACATGATCTACGTCGATGCCGAGCACGACCTCGTGATCGTCGCGCGCTGGAT
>JANNOC010000587.1:0-5979 GCA_031398865.1 Gemmatimonadota bacterium
CTGCCCGCCGTACGCGATGGTGTCCTGTCCCCAGCGCAACACCTTACCGGGTGGAAGCGCGGCGTTCACGTCCGGAATCGCGAGATACCGCTGCATCGCGGCGACCTTGGATGTCTCGACGAGATACTGCCCGGGGATCTGGCCGGCCTGCAGCCCCTCCGAGAACGGACCGCTCGCGCTGGTCGTCGCGACGGCCGACGAATCGCGCCTCGTCGAGTCCGGGGCCGCGGGCTGAAAGAGGGATTGCACGCCCTTCTTTTCCGCCGTGTCGCCTCGCGCAACCGCGACGGCGATTCCCTTGTCCTTGAGAATGCCATCGAGCCGGGGGACCACTTTCTCGAGCGCCTGACTCTCGTCGGTAATCTGGAACTGGAGAAAGGCCGACTTCTGCACGGTGCGCGTCGCGCGCTCAGGATCATCGATGCCGGGGAGCTCGACGATGATGCGATCCTCGCCGACTTTCTGAATCACGGGCTCCGCGACGCCGAACTCGTCCACGCGGGTGCGCACCACTTTCAGCGCGCGGTCCAACGCCTCGGACTTGTTCGCGACCACGCCTTTCGACTCGTCGATCTCGAGGGCGAGATGCATTCCACCCTGCAAGTCGAGACCCCGCTTGAGCGGAATACGGCGGACGGTGTCGTACACGACGGTGCTGTCGGAGTTGAACACGACGGCGCCGGCTGCGTCGCGCCGACGCTCGAGCACAGGGCGAGGCCAGAGCGCGATCACGGAGGCGACGATCATCACCGCGATCAGGAGAAGTCGATACTTCAGGGTAAACATCGAGCGACGGGCAGGAAGTGAGGCGTGGGGAGTAACTATGAAGGTTATCTCTATGGCCGAAACGAGTCAACGAACCCGGTGACGCGAACGCGGGGAGCCTTGCCGTCGGCGGCGAGCATCACGCGCGCATCGTCCGCATCACGGGCTAACTGGGCCACGAGCGCGGCCGCACCGGCGAAGCGGCGGGTGTCGCGCAGCCGACCCACGAACTCCACACGCACGTGCGACGCGTACAGCGATACGTCCGCGTCGAGCAGGTGCACCTCGAGCGCCAGCTCTCGCTCACCGAACGTCGGGCGCGCGCCAAGATTCATCATGCCGCCAAAGGTGCCCGCCGGGGTTTGCGCCCGTACGGCGTACACACCCTCAGGCGGGAGCAGCTTGCGTGGCCCCGGTGGTGTCAGGTTGATGGTCGGATAGCCGAGTCCCCGGCCGCGACCCGCGCCGCGCACGACGACGCCGCCGACGGAGTACGGCCGACCAAGGTCGTAACTCGCGCGCATGAGATCCCCCCCCGCGACGGCGCGGCGGATCGAGGTCGACGAGATCGGGCGCCCGTCCCCCGCCGTCACCGCGGCCACCACGTCCACCCGGAAGCCTTCCCGCGCGCCTAACGCCTGGAGCACCTCGACGTCGCCGGCGCGTCCCAGGCCGAATCCGTGATCATGGCCGATCATCAGCTCGCGCATGCGGAATCGGCGGCGCAGCACCAGGTCGACAAACTCCTCCGCGCGATACGCGGCGAGGTGCCGCGTGAACGGCAGCACGGCGACGTAGTCGATGCCGCTTTCCGCGAGCACCTCGCTGCGCTCCTCGCCGACGGTCAGCAGCGGCGGCGCGGCCGCCGGGTTGATCACGTCGAGAGGATGCGGATCGAAGGTGACGAGAAGACTCCGCAGCGACACATCGCGCGCGCGCGCGCGGAGCCGTGCCAGCACGTCCTGGTGGCCGCGGTGCACGCCGTCGAAGGTGCCGACCGTGACGACTGTTCCGGCGACGTCGGACGGCAATCCCGACGTGCCTCCGGCGTCGCGATCACGCATCGCGCAACACCACGCGCGGTTGCCATGCGACGCCGCGTCGTTCCGCGATCGCGACGAGCTCCCGCGCCTCATCCACGAGCGCCGCGCGCTCGCCGGCAACGGACGCCGGCACCGTCATCCCGCGAGCGACACGCGCCAGCGCCGGCGCGTCGAGCGGTTCCACGGCCAGCCCTCGCATGGCATCGAGCGCCGGGCGGAGCAGCGGCCGCACGCCCACGCGCGCGAGCATCTCCAGTGGAGCGGCATCCGCCACGTCGAACGGGCCGGATCGCAACCGGCGCAACGACAGAAGATGAGCGGCGCTGCCGGCCAGCCGACCCACGTCGCGAGCCAGCGCGCGAATGTACGTGCCCCCGCCGCAGGTAATCGTCACGTCCATCTGCGTCGATGACAGCGCGTGCACGGTCCAGCCGTCCACGCGAACCCGCGTCGGCTGCAGCTGCATCGGCGCGCCACGCCGGGCCGCGGCGTACGCACGCTGCCCCTCCACCTGCTTCGCGGAGTAGTCCGGTGGCACCTGCATGATCTCACCGGTGAGTGCGGCGATCGCGTCCCGCACGCGCGCGGGGTCCGGCAGCGCGCTCTCGCGCGTGATACCGCCGGTGACGTCATCGGTATCCGTTTCAGCGCCGAAGCGAATGGACGCGGAGTACACCTTGGGATCGCCGTCCACGTACTGCGCGAGTCGTGTCACGCGGCCAATCAGCAGCACAAGCAATCCGGTCGCGAACGGGTCGAGTGTGCCGGCGTGCCCCACTCGCTGGGCGCCGAGCGCCCGGCGGAGCGTGTGCACGACGTCGTGCGACGTGACGCCGGCGGGCTTGTCAACGAGAAGAATCCCGTCAGTCGTGCGATTCAGCATCGGGCGGCGCCGCCGGCTCCTTGATCTGCGAGAGCAGCGATTCTATGCGGGCGGCTCGCGCGATGCTTTCGTCGTTCCGGAACGTGATTTCGGGAGCGAGTCGCAGGCGCAGGTCGCGTCCGACGCGCGCGCGGAGGTGGCTGGCGAGGCTGTTCAGCCCGTCGAATGTCGTGGCCCGCTCCGTCTCGCTGCCCAGGACGCTGACGAAGACTTTCGCATGGCGCAGGTCGCGAGTGACTTCGCAGCCGGTGACCGTGACGAACCCGACGATGCGCGGATCTTTCACGCCCTCGGCGAGAAACGTCGCGACGGCTTCGCGAATGCCTTCGGCCACGCGGTCGGGACGGCGGGTGTTCTGCGAGCGTGCGGGAGCCATGGGCCGGGAACTCAGCGGGTTACAGGAAGGTCGTGGTGGAATCCACGATGCGGCAGAGCGGATTCGAGTTGACCGTGCGGTCCACCGCCTCCAGCACCGATCCCGCGCGCCGACGATCGGTCGAGACGAGGACGACGGTGAGCTCCGCGTGCTGCCAGGCGTCCTGCCGGCCCGTCTCCGCGACGGACACATTGTACTCGTTATGCAGGCGGTCCTTCAGACTCTTGACGATGGACCGCTTGTCCTTGAGTGAGTGCGCGCCCGCGAGATGCAGCTCCCACGAGCACACGCCAATCACCACGCCGTCACGTCGCGTGCGCCGGCTGCAGCGTGCGCGCGACTTCCTCGGTCTTGTAGCACTCGATCACATCACCGACCTTGATGTCGTTGAAGTTCTCGATGCTGATACCGCATTCGAACCCTTCGCGAACTTCCTTCACGTCATCCTTGAAGCGGCGCAGCGAGCCGATCACGCCGCTATACACTTCGCTGGCATCGCGCACGATGCGAACGCGACCCTGGCGGCTGATGACGCCGCTGCGAACCGAACAACCCGCGATAACGCCGATCTTGGGCACCCTGAAGATTTCGCGAACCTGCGCCTCGCCGAGGATGACTTCGCGTTCTTCCGGACGCAGCAGCCCTTCGAGCGCCGCACGCACGTCGGCCACCGCTTCGTAGATGATGCGGTACAGCTTGATATCCACCCCTTCGCGGTCCGCCATGGCGCGTGCCTTCGTGTCCGGGCGCACGTGGAAGCCGATGATGATGGCGCCCGACGCCTTGGCGAGCAGAATGTCGCTTTCGGTGACGGCACCCACGCCGCGCTGGATGACCTCCACCGACACTTCCTCGTTGGAGAGCTGGCCCAGCGCGTCGGCGAGTGCTTCCGCCGGACCGCCCTGGTCCGCCTTGATGAGCAGCTTGAGGGTGCGCGCTTCGCCCGCGCTCGCCTGGGACATGAAGTCCTCGAGCGAGACGATGCCCTTGGTGTTGCGGCGGCTCTTCGCCTCGCGATCGAGACGCTCGCGCCGCTGCGCGATCTCGCGCGCTTCCATCGCATCTTCGACCACCAGGAACTGATCGCCCGCCATCGGCGTGCCGGTCATGCCTAACACCTGCACCGGGAGGGCCGGTCCCGCTTCCTTCACCGGCTTCCCGCGCTCATCGAGCAGCGCGCGCACGCGGCCGGAGTACAGGCCGCAGATGAAGTCATCACCCACGCGCAGCACGCCGTTCTGCACCAGCACGGTAGCCACGGATCCCTTCCCCGGATCGAGCTGTGCTTCCACCACGGTACCTTGAGCGCGCCGTCCCGGATTCGCCTTGAGATCCAGGATTTCCGCCTGCAACAGCACTTGGTCGAGCAGGTCCGACACGTTCGTTCCCTTCTTCGCCGAGATGGGCGTGGACAACGTGGTCCCGCCGAATGCTTCCAGCACGACGCCGTGCTGCAGCAGATCCTGCTGCACCTTGAGCGGATTGGCCTGCGGAAGATCGATCTTGTTGATCGCGACGACCAGTGGGACGCCCGCATTGCGCGCGTGCGAGATCGCCTCGATCGTCTGGGGCATGACGGCGTCGTCCGCGGCAACGACCAGCACCACGATGTCCGTCACCTGCGCGCCGCGCGCGCGCATGGCGGTGAACGCCTCGTGGCCAGGCGTGTCGAGGAAGGTGATCTTCTTGCCATTGGGGAGCACAACGTGGTACGCCCCGATGTGCTGCGTGATGCCGCCCGATTCGCCGGCGACCACGTTCGCCTTGCGGATGTAGTCGAGCAGCGAGGTCTTCCCGTGGTCCACATGTCCCATGATCGTGACCACCGGGGGTCGCGATACCAGATCTTCGGGCTTGTCCTCGGTCGTTTCGACGCCCGCCTCCGCCGCGTACTCCTCTTCACGCACGGCCTGGAAGCCGAACTCGCCGGCGATGAGCTCGATCTGATCGAAATCCATCCGCTGGTTGATCGTGACCATCAGCCCGAGATTCTTGAAGGCGAACCCCACGATTTGCGTCGCGGGCACCTTGAGAATTTCGGCGAGCTCGTTGACGGTGATGAACTCGTTCACGCGCACGGTCTTCTTCTCGCGCTCGATCGCCTCGGCGCGCTGTGCCTGTATTTCCTCGCGGGCCCCCATGTCGTCGAAGCGGCCCCGACCGCCGCGCCGTGCCGGCGCGCCGCGCATCGCCGTCATCGTCTTGGAGATATTCGCCGTCACCGCATCGTGATCGACCAGGCCGCGCTTCCCTTTTTTGCCGCGCCGCGCGCCAGCGGTCATGCCCGCGGACGCCGCTCCTCCACCAAGCCCGCTCTTCGCCTTGTCATCACGCCGCGGCGGCGCGCTGCCGGCGCCCGGCTGCGCCGATGCCACCGGACGCGCCGCAGTGAACGGCGAGCCGCTGGCGACCGGACGCGGACGCGGTGCGCCCGGGGTCAGCGCTCGGGGCGCTCCGGGAACAATCGGTCGTGGCCGGGCGCGATCCGGCGCGTGCGTGGTGCCGGGCCCGGTCGAGTGTGTCGTCATCGGCGCGGCGACGCTCGCCGCGGCCCGCGGGCGATCCTCCGGAGTTTCGGTTGCGCTCGCGGCGCGATCAGGCGTGGGGAGATCGCGTGCGGCGTGCTCGGGCGCGTGAACATCGGCGACAGCGCCGAGCGTCGCACTGGGGATCGCTGTTTCCATGGGCGCAGCGATCGATGTCTCGCCTACGTCTTCGACCCCGAGCGACGCCACGTCGACCACGGGCGCTTCCGGACGGCGCCGGCGGCGCACACCGGTACCGCCGTCCGCGCCGGGCGCGGGCGTTGCCGCCAGTGCCGGCTCGGGGAGCGCCGCCTTCTCGGACGCGGGCGCTGCGGTGCGGCGCCGGCGTGTCGGGGCAGCCGGCTTCTCGACGCGCGCGCGCTTTTC
>JANNOC010000630.1:0-1821 GCA_031398865.1 Gemmatimonadota bacterium
CCAGGAGCACGCCATCCGCGTCTTCTGTTCCCGGCGCGTCCCGGAAGGACGCGACCGGAAGCACCAACACATCATCCACATCGTTCACCGCGAGCGCGATGCGGCCGAGCGTCGAGCGGATCACCAGCGCCGCGGCGGGCACCCCGATCAGCTCCACGCCAAGCACATGACGCGGCGCATAAACGGGAACGAGGCGTGTCCGCAGCCTGAAGACGCCCAACATGGAGTCCGGCATCTCGGGCAGCCGATGCACATCCGGCATTTCGACAACTTCCTCCACCGAGCCGAGGGACGCCGCGAAGATCTCGCCGCCGACACGAAACATCAACAATTCGACGAGCCCGTCGGCCTGACGCAGCCGTTCGCGCAGCGTCGCCTCGGGCGCCGTCGCCACGGGCAGCGCCGTCGGCGCGTGCGCGACCGGTGAGCGCGAGAGGCCGGCAGTGGTCGTATCGTCCGGGGGTGGCGCGGCGGAAGCTAGCTCGCTCGCGAGTGCGCCGATCGCTCGCGCCGAGGGTGGCTCCCCCGCAGCCTGCACGTCTCGAGGGTTGAGACGCGCGGCCAGCTCTTCCGGTGTTTCGGCATGCTGTGGCGCCTCCGGCTCCGCGGGGGTCGCGCCGGGCGGCGCGACACCCGGCGAACCGGTCGTCGTGTCCAGCAGCTCGCGATAGCTGATCTTCGAGCGCTTCTTCTTCATTGCTGGTCGTCCGCCACGTCGGCCACGAGTTCCGCGTCCACCACACTGACGCGACGCATCGCGCCCACGAACAGGGCCTGCGTCGCAAAGTTATTCACCAGCCGTGGAACGCCGCCGCTGCGTTCCGCCAGTATCGCGCATGCCGCACTCTCGAAGATGCGCCGGCCGTGTGCGCCTGCCACCGTGAGGCGGTGATGCACATACGGCTCCACGTCGTCCGCGTCGAGCGGCGTCATGTGGTGGCGCAGGCTGATCCGTTGATCGATCTGCGGCTGTGCCGCGATGCGATCGCGCAGTTCCGGTTGGCCGAGCAGAACCACATGCAGATGCTTATCCACGCGGTCCTCGTAATTCGTGAGGAGCCGGATCTCCTCGAGCAGCGACCTGGGAGCGAGCTGCGCCTCGTCCACGAGCAGGACGGCCCGCCGGCCAGCCGCATGCCCCGCGGCGAGGTGGCGGCCGAGCGCGTCCACCATGGCGTGACGGGCCCGCGGAATTGCTGTCTGCCCGAGTGCCTCTCCGACGGCGCGCAGTAGTTGCGTCGCCGTGAGGCGCGGGCTGCCGAGCACCGCGACGTCGTGCGACGAACCACGCAGCCGCTCGACGAGCGCATGCGCGAGCATGGTTTTCCCACACCCGATCTCGCCGGTGACGAGCGACAGCCCGCCACGAATATCCGTCACGTCATAGAGCAGGCGTGCGAACCCTTCATCGAACGCCGGGGAATGAAAAACGAAGGCGGGGTCCGGCGTGTTGGTGAACGGCTTCCGCCCGAGCTTCCAGTACTGTTCAATCACGCGGCCGGCCTCCGTGACAGGAGCTCAGTGATCGCGGGTCCGATCATCTGCAGCGATGCTTCGCGGTCCGCGCCGGCGGCGGCAAGTGCCGCCTGCGGCATACCGTAGATGGTGCTCGTCGCGCGATCCTGCACGACGGCGAGCCCGCCCGCGTCGCGAATGGCGCGAAGGCCCTCGGCTCCATCGCGTCCCATGCCCGTCAGCACGGCGCCCACGACGTCTCCCCTGAACACCGACGCGACCGAGCGGAAGAGTGGATCCGCCGCCGGCCGCACTCCCCAGACCGCGGCGCTCGTGTCCAGCGCGATCGTGGGGACGTCGCTGGTG
>JANNOC010000687.1:0-3799 GCA_031398865.1 Gemmatimonadota bacterium
ACTACGGAATCGCGTGGTAGGCCGACCCGCTGGTGTGCTTACTCGCTCTCGTTACATTCGCGGCGTGAACATGATGTGCGCCTTGGGAGTGCCCGGGAACATGATCCAGGGCGTTCCTTCCGCCGGCTTCGCCGAGAGTCCGGTACTCTCCGCCGTCTGCCCGGGGATGTAGATCACGAACAGCGGGCGCGCGCCGGCAGGGACGCCGGTGGAGTCAGGCGGACCCGCCCCCTCCGGAGCCGTCAGCGAATACAGCGCGGCCGCGCGCCGAGGCATGACGAGCGAGCCGCGCTTGACCTCCCGGAATCGCACGCTGTCCACCTGCTCGCGCTTCATCCCTTTCGCTCGCAACACTCGGCCGCGCACCATGAACGGCTCCAGCGAGCGGTGATAGCAGGCCACATGAAAGCGCGTCACTGACGGGTCTGTGGCCAGGCAGGTGAATGCGCCGGTGCCCTGGCGCAGCGTGACGAGTTTCGCGTTGCCCGACCGGTAACCGAGGACGCGGGCGCTGTCGCGGAACTCCACGGGGAGTGGGAGCACGGCGGTGGCGATCTGCTGCGCCTCCGGTGCGGGCTCGGCGGGGGTTACAGGCGCCGCGGGCGGCTGCGATGTCTGCGCGCACAGCGCCGCGGGAGTGATGCTGAGCGCGATCAACCAGGACAGTGGGCGCATGGCCGGAATCTCCGAAAGGAAGTGACGTCTGGAAATAGCGCCGCGCGGGCCGCCCGGCTAGGAGGTCGCGTCGCGAATTCGATGCTCATCGGTCACGACACACGCCGCGTATCCGAGGACGCGCGCGCCGGCCGGGACTTCACGGCTCATGCGGCGCCAGTCGTTTGGCCAGGTAGTACTGACTGTACCCCGGTGGATAGCCTTCGAGCGTCCCGAACAGTTCGTAGCCGAGCTTTTCGTAGAAGGGGCGCGCCTGATACTCGGCGGTGTCGAGATAGATGCCCAGACAGTTGCGTGCGACGGCGCGCGCTTCGGCTGCTTTCATGAGATCGACGCCGTATCCCTGACCGCGGTATGCGTCGGTCACCCAGAGCTTGGACACGTACAACCAGCGCCACTTGATGTGACCGAGCAGGCCGCCGACCACCGCGCCGCTCGCATCGCGAATGAAGGCATGCACCGGCTCCTCGGCGGGATCGCCGATCCTCGCCACATTGAACGCGCGGAGGCCTTTCTGAACGGCAGAGATGTCGGCAGCGGCCGCGTTAGGCTCGAGGCTCACGGCCAGTCGCTTGCTCACACGCACGCGCTCAGCACAGTCGGCGGGTGGGCCTCAGGTCTGCAATGCAGCAGTGGCGTTACCGTGACCTCACTTGACAGTCTTATGAATGAGTTGTACAGTACTTCCGTACAACTCACAGATATTGGTCCGATGGGCATGTAGTTGGTAAAGTATTACCCAGTAAGGAGTTGATAATGGGAAGCACTACTTACAGCCACCTGCGCGAGAATCTCGCCGTGCTGTGGGACAAGGTCGAGGACACGCAGGAGCCCATGATCGTCAAGCGGCGTGGGCATCAGGACATGGCTCTTCTCCCGGCCGGCGAACTTGAAAGCCTGCGTGAAACGGCTTACCTGCTGCGGTCCCCCAAGAATGCGCGTCGGCTCCTCGAGGCGCTCGCACGTGCAATCCAGGGTGAAACAGAATCGACAGATTCAGCAGCTCTGCGTGCAACGTTAGGGCTGACCTCCGACGACAGGTAGGAGTCAATTCGAGGGCGTGCGATGGCGGGTGCGAAAGGCGGCCGAAGACGTGACAGCACAAGGAAGCGAGCATGCCAGATTGATGCGAACTGCTGGGAAGACCTGCGGTGGTGGGTAGACATCAACCGCAAGACAGCACTCCGGGTCATGGACCTGATCGATGCTGTCCTGCGCGATCCTTTTGGCGGTGCTGGGAAGCCGGAGCCCTTGAAGGGATTAGGTGCGAATACCTGGTCGCGGCGCATCACTGATGAGCATCGTCTCGTCTACGTTGTCTCCGAGGACCGGGTCGTCTTTCTTCAGGCGCGGTATCACTACTGACCGCCAGCCAGCAGCGGCGAATTCGGTGAACGAGCGCGAGTCCTCTCATGGTCGGCAATCTGATTAGCGGAGTGCCCGAGGTCCACCCTGGATCAGGCGGCGACCAGCGTACAGCGCAGCTATAGTCGGGGAGCGATCGCTGCGACAGCATCCTGCGATGTCATCACAGGGACGACCTCAAACTCCACGAGATCGCGCCAGTTCGCCGTCCACTGATCGATCAGTGCGCGGTCGCCGCACTCCATGAGCTGATAGCAGTGGTGGAAGTCCTCGGAGACCCAGCTACTCACATAGCGAAGGCCGTCGGGCGCAAGCCGGCCCCGGTCACGGAAGCGGCGATACACGGGCACCGCATCGCCATCGCGAAAGGTTTCAACAATCATGTAGAGCATCGTTCCCTCGCGAATTGTCAGGCGGGTCGTGGAGGCTCAGTCGCTTGCGGTGCGGTGGCACGGCGTGCGACGGCGCGCAGCCACATGCGGCGGATCAACGCGCTGCCGGGGTAGACCAGTCGCCAATACCTGGCAAAGCGACGCCGAGCGGCTGCGTCGCTCGCGACGACCCGCGTTTCCGTGGTGACGACTGATCCGCCCGTGCCATCCGATCGAACGATGAAGTTCATCACTCCGACGGCGAAGCCCTGCGGGAGCGGCCCGCGGAAGAATTCCGTCGACGGACGCAGCCGTACGCCTGGCGGCGCCACAACGATGGTCCCGATCACCAGCTCTCTCGGCGAGTCATCGGTGAGTCGCACGAAGTCTGTCCGCGTCGCGACGTCGATCAATGATTCGCGGTTGCCGGCGTTGAGGATGCTTTCGGGAAGCGGGCGGCCGCCGCGGCGCATCCACGTGAGAGTGTTGAACAGCGCGATCTCATCGGCGCGGACCTGCGTGATCGCCTCGTATGCACGCGCCGGAGAGGCCGCGATTTCGATCGTGTGGAATTCGCTGAAGTGCCAGACCGGAACGAGTTGGTCCAGCCGCGATTCGACTTGGGTGACGCGGGACTCGGAAACCGGCAGCCGGAATCCGATCGTCACGATCAGCAAGCCAACGACGATCAGCATCAATGCCCGAGACCGTGTCGGGACGCCCAGGCGCGCGATCGGCTTCAGGAGGAGCACAAAGCCAGCGAGCATAACGATGATGCCCGCATACACGACCGCGGAGCCGAGCACGTCGGGTCTCGTCAGGCGAACCGCTCGCGCGATCGTTCCTGCGCCTTGCGCGCCTCTTCCTCACGGTTGCGCGGCGGAGCGCTGGTTTTCAGGGAATGAATGAGTCGCTGGGACGCCGCGGTGACTTCCTCAACGGCGCGATCGAAGGCGGCTTCGTTGGCTTTCGACGGTTTCGTCGCACCGCTCAGCTTACGCACGAATTGCAGCGCGGACGCGCGGATCTCCTCGTCCGACGCCGGCGGCTCGAAGTTGGCGAGGGTTTTGATGTTTCGACACATGGGAGGCGGGGACTGAAGAAGCGGGACTGAAGAAGCGGGACTGAAGAAGCGGAACCAGGAACGTGCTACGGGCGCGCCGGCGCGCTCGTGACGCGCCAGATGACATTGCCCACGTCGTCCGCCACGAGGAGCGCACCGCGCGCATCGATCGCGACGCCCACGGGACGGCCCATCGCGTCGCCATTGTCTTTGACAAAGCCGGTCAGCACGTCAATGGGGTCGCCCGCCGGCGCGCCATCGACGAACGGCACGAAGATCACTTTGTAGCCGCTGCGCGGTTCGCGATTCCATGAGCCGTGCTGAC
>JANNOC010000705.1:0-7703 GCA_031398865.1 Gemmatimonadota bacterium
CGACCGAATGCTTGGGTCGCCGGCGAAAAACATAAGCCATTGCCGGGCAACAGTTTTAGGATGTGTGGACGGTCCAAGTCAAAGTCGGATTCGGAATGGCATCTCGGTGTGGCACTTGCGTTTGGCAGCAGCCCGAAACCAGAAGAGTTGCGGTTTTCCACTGGTCGCGCGGCCCCTATCGCGAATCGACCTCCGCCGAGAGATGCGTTTGCCGAGACGGCCTGAACTCGAAAGAATTCGCCTGAATGCTCTTTTTTCGAGAGGGCACTCGTGAGCGCGGTCCATTCAGCCGATCGCATCCGGGGAATTGATGCCAGCAGAGGGGCGGCTATGCTGTTCGTCTGCTTGTCGCATTTCGGGATGAACTTCTTCAGGCTACCCGACCAGGAAGCCATGCGCGGTGTCTTGTGGCTCGTGGGCATGGTAGCGAGTCCGACCTTCATGCTCATTAGCGGGTTGATGGTTGGGCTGTTGTATGAGACGCGGCCTGAACGCTTCCACGGCTTCGCACGCACCATGTCCGGCCGGGGCATCTTCATGCTCACAATCGGCCATGCGCTCATCCTGCTTACGATCATTCCACAGTTCCCTTCTATCTGGACAGCACTCGGTCGAGGGTTCATCACCGATGCGATCGGTGTCGCCATCCTGATCGGTCCTGCAGTAGTGCAGCGGCTTGGGATCCGCGGTCGGGTGTACCTGAGCGTTGGTTTGATGATTTGTGCCTGGACGATGACCATCGCGTGGACTCCTTCCGGGGGGATCGCTTCAGCGATCCGATTCGTGCTGGCCGGGCCATGGGATCGACAGATGCCGTTGAACTTCCCATTGCTTGCCTGGCTTGCAGTGTATTTCGCCGGAACGGCGATCGGCGGGTGGCTCGGGGGCATCCCGGCAAAGGCACGTTCCGCTGCAATCGAGCGCAGGATTTTCGGTCTCGGAGCGTTGGCTGTTGGCCTCGCAATCGTGATCAAGCTCGGATATTGGGTGGCGCGTGACTTGTTCTTTCCGAATGCCGGAGCCGGCACTGCATACATGCTCACATCACCCTTTCAGAAGTTCCCCCCCTCGCCCGTATACGTCGCTTTTTACGGAGGGGTTGGGCTGCTCATCACCAGTTGCTTGTTGTTCGCAGATCGTCAACGCATTCCCTACATTGTCGGCTGGCTGAGCGTGCTCGGCAGGTCGTCCCTGTTTGTCTTTCTCTTGCAGTTTTTTGTCTATAACCTCGGGCTGCGTTTCGTCGATGTCGAATTTCAGTCGTGGTGGCTTGTGTATTACGCTTTGACGGTGTTGTTCATCACGATTTGCGCGAAAGTGTGGGATGACCGCGGCGCGAACCGCTGGTTCAATGTCCTCGACTGGTTCAACCGCGATCCCTCGGCTGCGCCTTTCGCCGACGGCTGGGCATTACGGCCAGACTCCCGACCTCTGCATTTCCGCTGACATGAACTCGACAGATCCATGAATCCCTTGTTTTTCGGTAACTCCGAACGCCCACTGTACGGGGTATACCATCCGCCGCGAACTCGCGACACGCGTGCTCGGGGCATTGTGCTCTGCTATCCTCTTGGGCAGGAGTACATGCGGGCGCACCGCGCCTTTCGGCAGCTCGCGATCCTGCTGTCCAAGAGCGGGTTTCCTGTGCTTCGCTTCGACTACTTCAGCACCGGCGACTCGAGCGGCGAGAACGATGCGGGCACCATTGAGCAGTGGCTCAGCGACGTCGGTACGGCCATCGACGAACTCAAGGACAACGCGGGTGTAGAGCGGGTCGCGCTGATTGGTCTGCGATTAGGGGCGTCCCTGGCAGCGCGCGTACAGGCCGGTCGGACCGATGTCAGTAGCGTCGTCTTGTGGGATCCGGTTGTGGTCGGCGCCGCGTACCTTGCCGAGCTGATCGCCACGACCGGCGAGGGCGACCCCGCTCGCAACGCCGTCGCCGCAAGAAATGACGTCATCGGCATCAACGGCTTCGCCTGGACGAAAACCCTGCGAGAGGGTCTCGATGCCATGACAGCCGACGCATTTCCCGTGGTTTCTAACACCCGAGTCGCGCTGCTCGTATCGGGTGAGCGCGACGACTATGCGCGGTTGCGCGAGAGGTACGCGAGCTTGAACGGCCGCTTTACCTACCGCTGCATTCCCAGCCCCGGGGACTGGGCATTCATCGATGCGTATGGATCGGCACTGCTCCCGCAGGATATTATCCAGGGCATCGTTGCACATCTGAATCAGGAGTGTGAACAGTGAGGGAGCGGGCGATTCGTTTCGGCAAGTCTGCTTCCCTTATCGGCGTGATCACGGAACCCGCGCAGGGGACATCACGTGCCGCGCTGGGTGTGGTTTTCCTCAACTCCGGGATTTTGCACCACGTGGGCGCGTGCCGCATGCACGTTCGATTGGCGCGCCAGCTGGCGAAGCACGGAATCACGTCGATCCGCTTCGATCTCTCCGGTATCGGCGACAGCGAAGCGCGCAAGGACAGCCTGACCTTCGAGCAGAGTGCGCAGGTCGAGGTACAGGAAGCGATGGACTACCTGACGGTCGCGAAGCGCATAAACGAGTTCGTGCTGATTGGCCTGTGCTCCGGCGCGGATATGGGCTTCATGGTCAGCCAGGGCGATGCCCGGGTGGTCGGTCTGGTGCAGCTCGATGCATACGCCTACCGCAACACGGGCTACTACATCCGCCACTACGCGCCCAAAATGCTGCGTCTCGGAATCTGGACGAACTTCATCAGGAGAAAGCTCGGGTTCGGGGCGCAATTAAATGGCAAAGGCCCCGAACCGGGCGCGGATTATGTGCGCCTCGAATACCGCCGCAAGTTTCCGCCGAAGGAAACGGTGGAGGCGGGTCTGCGCACGCTGGCGGAGCGCGGAGTGGACCTGCTGTTTCTGTTCTCAGGCGGGCAGGGGGACCATTACAACCACCGGAGTCAGTACGAGAGCACATTCGCCTCGGTCAACTTTGGCGGGCGCATCCAGGTGGAGTACTATCCGACGGCCGATCATTTGTTCAGCGCGTTGGAGCATCAGCGGCAAGTCGACCAGGCCATCGTCACGTGGGCGAGCAAGGTGGAGCAGCGGCGGCGTCGAACCGAGCCGGCCGAAGTCCCGGTGATTCCGATTGGAACGGCTGCGGCACGCACGCGGTCCGAACCTGCCGCTGCGGTGCGCTAGTCGATTGAAAATTTTGAACGCCGCTGCTGTGTCACGCGGCCGCGGCGCGCCAACCGGGTGACATTTCTGAGCGTCGCTTGCGTGTGACGCGGCTGCGGCGGCTTGCGCTTGCTACTTCAGCGGAGCCGCCGCCTTTTTGTTGGCGTTACACAACTGGCTCGCGCACGAATGGACTGCCGGTCACTCTGAGCAATGCTGAAGGCACACATGTTCGAGAATGTTCGATGCGATTTGACCCGCGCATGTCGCGGCAACCAGGGCGGCGTGGTTGGGTTTTTTCCACTCCTGCGGGAGCTCTTCAACCCGGGTACTCAGGCGATTCTGGTGTATCGCTTTGGTCACTGGGTTGACCAGATGGTGCCTGGAATTCGCCACCTGGGCCGGTTGGTTCACTTCGTACTTCAGTACTTTTTCGCCTGGCGTGTCGGGATTTTCATCCACGTCAAAGCGAAGATTGGACCTGGCTTGATGATTCACACATGGGGTGGCGGCGTTTTTCTGCCAAATACCACGATTGGTCGTGACCTGACGATCGTCGGCGGTGGGATCCTGTTCGACTTTGCCACGCGCGGAATCGGCGACGAAGTCACTCTTGGCGCCGGCACGAAAGTGATCAATCGTGCGCGCCTCGGGAATCGCGTACGGACCGGCCCGAATTCCGTGGTGCAGGCGGACGTGTCGGATGATTGTGTCGTGTTCGGCAATCCAGGCCGCGTGATCGGCCCACTTCCCCGCACGAAGCGGTCGGCCTGATGGACTTCTCGTTCGACGAGGCACAGACCGAGCTGCGTCGTAGTGTCCTCGACTTCGCACAGAGCCAACTCAGCACGAATGGCGCTGACCCGTACGTGTTTCGGAAAGATTTGTGGAAGCAATGCGCGGACTTCGGCATCCTGGGGCTGTCGGTACCTCCCGAGTACGGTGGCAGCGGACTCGATGTCATTTCGACGACACTTGCGATGGAGGCGCTCGGGTTCGGCTGCAATGATCACGGCCTGCTCTTCTCGATGCACGCTCACATGTGGGCGGTCATCACACCGATCATCGCCTTCGGTACCGACGAGCAGAAGCAGCGTTGGCTTCCCGGTCTCATTGACGGCACCCTGATCGGCGCGCACGGCATGAGCGAGCCGGACTCCGGGTCCGACGCATACAGCCTGCGCACACGCGCCGAGCTGCATGGCGACAGCTACATTCTCACCGGCACCAAGACCTTCGTCACCAATGCGCCGGTCGCGGATGTGTTTCTGGTCTTTGCCACCGTGAACCGCAAGCGCGGCATGTGGGGCGTGACGGCATTCGTGCTCGAGGCCGGCATGCCGGGGTTGGCAGTGTCCGCCCCCTTCCGCAAGCTCGGTTTGCAGTCCTCTCCCATGTCGGAGATCGTGCTCGACGGTTGTTCCGTTCCCGTGAGCCACAGGCTGGGCTCGGAAGGTCAGGGCGCGGCAGTGTTCTCTCATTCCATGGGGTGGGAACGCAGCTGCATCCTGGCCAGCCAGGTCGGGCGCATGGATTCGCAACTTCAGACCGCCGTCCGCTACGCGCGTGAACGGCAGCAGTTCGGGAAACCGATCGGTAATTTTCAGTTGATCGCCGCGAAGCTTGCCGACATGAAAGTGAGGTTGGAGACTTCGCGCCTCCTCCTCTATCGCGCGGCGTGGCAACAGTCCGTAGGCGGTGACGTTGGGCTGCATTCCGCCATGGCGAAACTGTACATCAGCGAAGCGGCCGTTCAGTCCGCGCTCGATGCGGTGCAGATTCATGGCGGCTATGGCTACATGCAGGAATTCAACGCAGAGCGCGAGCTGCGCGATGCAGTGGGTGGCACGCTGTACTCGGGAACGTCGGAAATCCAGCGTCTGCTGATTGCTCGGCAGCTGGGGCTGTCGGCATCGTAACCCGATTCGGGTGAGTCTGGAGGCACATGGGTTTCTTGTTGTGGCAGGGCGTCAGCGCGAGCGCGCGCCAGCATCCCGAGCGGCTGGCTGTTCAGGATGCCGATGGATCGATCAGCTACGCCCAGCTCGAGCGCGGCAGCGATCAGCTCGCAACTTTGTTGGGCTCGTGGGGCATCGGCCGGGGTGATCGCGTTGCCATCCTGATGCCAAAATCCGTGCGCTCCGTCATTACGATGGTCGGCACCAGCAAGGCGGGAGCAGCGTACGTACCCGTGGACCCCGCGGCCCCGGTGGCACGCTCGGCTTTCATAATTGGAAATGCTGCTGCTCGAGTACTGGTCACCAACAAACGGTTGCTGGGTGCACTGACCGAGCTCATGCCGCAGCTGACCAGCGTCCAGGCGATCCTGGTCGCGGATCTCGACAGTGCGGACGCTCCGGCGGCGGCTGTCGCAACCCATACTTGGGATGCGGTCACCGCCACTGAGCCGAGAAACGCCAATCGCGCGACGATCGAGGATGATCCCGCCTACATCCTCTACACCTCCGGCTCGACCGGCACCCCAAAGGGCGTGGTCATCAGTCATCGAAACGCGCTCACCTTCGTCGAGTGGGGCCTCGACGTGTATCACCCCAAAGCCGAGGATCGTTTCTCGAATCACGCTCCGCTGCACTTCGATTTGTCGGTCTTCGACATCTATTGCGCCCTGCACTCCGGAGCGTCGGTCCATTTGGTACCGGACCGCCTCGCGCCGTTCCCAATGGAGTTGGCCAAGTGGATCGAGGAAAAGAGAATCTCGATTTGGTACTCGGTGCCTTCCGCGCTGATCCGGATGCTGCAACAAGGGCAACTCGAACGCTTCACATACGAGAGCTTGCGAGTGCTCAACTTTGCCGGTGAGGTTTTCCCGGTGAAGCACCTGCGCCCCGTCATGGAGCGGTTCTCGCACGCCAGCTTTTACAACCTGTATGGCCCGACGGAAACGAACGTGTGCACATTCCTCGAGGTCCCCCGGCCACTCCCGCCGGAAATTACCGACTTGTCCATCGGCCACTCGTGCGCCAACTACGACTGCTTTGCGGTGAGCGAGGACGGTACGAGATCCAAGCTGGGCGAGGAGGGGGAGCTGGTCGTGCGCGGGCCGGGTGTCGCACTAGGATACTGGGGGCTGCCTGAGCGCACCGCACAGTCCTTCGTGCAGAATCCGTTGCATGCAGACTTCGTGGATCTGGCCTACCGCACTGGTGATATCGTGACCACCGCCACCGATGGATCGTTCACCTTCCTCGGACGACGCGATCACATGGTCAAGACGCGCGGTTACCGCGTGGAGCTCGGCGAAATCGAGCACGTGCTACATCAACATTCCGCCGTGAATGCCGCGGCCGTATTCTCGGTCCCGGACGAAGACATCGGCGCGCGGCTCTGGGCAGCGGTCGTGCCGGAAGGCAGTCTGACTTCAGAGGATCTCGTTGGTTTCTGCAAGACGCGGCTGCCACATTACGCGATTCCGGAGACCTTTGTGCTGGTCCCCGAGATGCCGCGGACATCGACCGGCAAGGTCGACCGCAGAGCCCTGGCTGACTCATTGGTCCCAACCACACGGAGCACAGGAACCCATGCATAGAGCAGGCTTGATCAAGTACATCCAGACCAATCTGCTGCAGGACAACGGCGCCATCGATGCCGACGAGTCGCTCATCGATCGAGGCATCGTGGACTCGATTGGCCTCATGCAGATCATGCAATTCGTTGAAACCAATGAGGGCGTCCGCATCCCGGACCACATGGTCACACCCGAGAATTTTCAGTCCGTGACTGCGATCGAGCAGATGGTGGAGAAGCTGCGGGCAACCTGAGCGGTAAATGGCCCTGAGCGGCCGCTTTCTTCAGCGCCTTACTGCCTAACGATTGCTCTCCTGGAGGAAATGACTTCGACACTGGCGCGGGGTTGCGGGCGCACGCGAAGGACCATGTCGTCCTGTGCCGAAGGCCGCCCGCGTCCATCACGATTGCTGGTTGTGATCCACAGCTGACCGTCAGGACCCATTCGTACCGCCCGAATGCGGCCGATTGTCTGCGAGAGCAGTACCTCTTCCTGTAGCACCTTCAACTGCCCGGCGGCCGCCGCCACCGAGTCAAACACGATGCGCCGAAGTTGCTGGCCTCGAAGGCCTCCAACGAAAGCATTGCCTTGCCATGGCGCGTACGCCCCGGTGTAAAAGGCCAAGCCGCCTGGCGCGATTGCGGGGGACCATTCCGCGATGGGATCCATGAATCGCGCGTCACCCGCCCTGCCAGCGACAACGGGCCAGCCATAGTTCGCGCCTGGGGTTATCAGGTTCAGCTCATCCCTGCCGGATCGGCCGCCTTCATGAGGCAGAGAACTCGGACCGTGTTCGGTCGCGATCAGCAGATTGTGCACTGGATGCCACGCGAGCGCCTGCGGATTGCGTAGTCCGATGGCATAGACGGGCGACCCCGGAGTCGGGTTAGCCACCGGTATGCCTCCGTCGGCACGATAGCGCAGAATTCTGCCGGATGCGGTTACAGGGTCCTTGGAAAAAGCGCGCGCCCGGGCGAGCTCGAAGCGGCGCGCTTCTACTGGAGCTGGTCGGCGGC
>JANNOC010000711.1:0-4278 GCA_031398865.1 Gemmatimonadota bacterium
GCGACCACCTGCTGCCCGGCGGACATGTACAGGAAGCGCGCTCGTCCCGCGATCGTCAGGCGTTGGCGCCCCGCGGAGCTGCGCAACTGCGGGTCGTACTGCGCCGCGAACTCCAGCGTATCGCCAGGCGCCGCGCCGGCGGCACGCAGGAACTCGTCATTCGCGACGACCTCGTCAGGCGCCAGCACGCGTGTTCCGTCCAGCAGCTCATAGTCGCCCTGCACGCGCGAATCGACGCCGAGCGCGAACACGGTGATCGCGGCCGCGCCGTCGCGCTCCGGCACGTGCAGCGAAGCCCCGAGCACGGGACTCACCGTCACGACGTCGGGGTGCGCCGAAACCGTGGCCGCGATCGCCGCGGCGCCCGACATGGTCGCGTCGGTGTCGAAGGGAAGCGTCCCCTTGGGCGAGACGCGCAGTTGGAAGCCCCGCGTCAACAACAGCTCGCGAAAGGACTCGCGCAGCCCGGTGGAGAGCATCACCATGTCCAGCAGCATCGCGGCCGCCACCGCGACGCCGAGGACGCCGAGCGCGGTGCGCGACCGGTGTCGCAGCAGGGTCGCGAAGGCAAGCGTGCCGCGCATCAGAGTGCGCGCGCCTCTGGCGACGTCATCGTCCGAAGAGCGCGAGCGGAGGCTGGCGCACCAGCCGCAGGGCCGCGAGCAGCCCGGCGCCGACGCCCAGGACCAGCGACAGCGTCACGGCAAGCCAGACAATATCGGCGGTCACCAGCGAGAAGCGCAGCGGCGTCCGGTACACCGCCTGATAGTGCGAGTTCACGAATGCGGACATGAGCCGTCCCACCACAACGCCAAGCACGCTCCCCACCAACGCCACGATGGCGGCTTCGAGCACCACCGAGCGCACGATCGTGGAGCGGGAGACCCCCATGAGACGCAACGCCGCGATGTCGCGCCGCCGCTCGTCCACCTTGAGCAACATGAGGCACAGCAGGAAGATTGCGCTCGCCACGATCGTGATGACGCCGATGGCGCGATGAAACCGACTCACGACCTGAAAGGTACGCGACGTTTCCACCGCGATGTCGCGCGAGCGATGTGCGCGAAAACCGAAGGCGGTCGTATTGATCTGCCGCACAACGTCCTCCACGCTCGCACCTTCGCGCGTCGCCACCGCGAATCGGTCCACGCGGTCGCCATACTGGATAAGCTGCTGCAAGTGGCCCAGGTGCAGGCGCACGCGGTACTCGCTCCGCGCTATCTCGGCCGGATCCGCGCTGCGTCGCACGATGGCGCTGACGATGACGGTGTCACCGGCGCTGTCGCCCGCGGCGGCCGAGAGTACCACGCGGTCGCCCACCCGCAATCGGGCATCCGTGGCGAGGCGCTCGTCGATCGCGATGCCGCGCGTGGAGGAATCACTGGCCGGAGCGGGTGATCCCTGAGGGAAAGCGGCAAGAAGTGCGAACGCGACGACAAGCATGAACGGTGGAAGCTGACGCGAAACCGGCGCGAGTCAACGGGGCTACGCACTTGCGCGGCGCGCGGGATATCGCGAATGTCGAGCATCAGGGCTCGGAACGCTCCTTGCTCAGCATGACACGACTCGAGCACTGCACTGGAGGAGACTTGAGACAGCAGCCACACACGCAAGCGGATCACGACGCCGGGATTCCCGATCTCGTTCGCCAGCTCACCGACGATTCCAAGCGCCTCGCCGGTGATGAGATCCGTCTCGCGAAGCTGGAGATCGTCGAGACCGTGCGCACCAGCGCGCGGGCGAGCATGTGGCTCGGGCTCGCGTTCGGGATCGCGGTGGTCGGCGCGGTGGCGCTCACGGTTGGAATGGCCGCCGCGCTGCGACTCGCGACAGGCAACTGGTGGACGGGCGCGGTGCTCACCGGGATCATCGAGCTCGGCGTCGGCGCGTGGCTGGTGAAACGCGGACTGGGGTACTTCGCGGCGCCGTCGTATTCGCTGGAGGCGTCTCGCGAGTCGCTCAAGGACACTGCCGCCTGGGCGAAGGCGCCGAGAGCGGACTAGCCTAGCGGCTTGGTCCTGCGAGCGCCCTTCCCGCTCAGCAACTCGACAGCGATCCGCGAGGCCAGCGCCGGCCCCACCGCGTGCGATACACCGGCAACCGCGACCGAGAGCGGGCCGCCAAAGGGCGCGCGCGCCGTGAGACGTACCGCAGTGCCCGGCACAATGCCGAGTGTCGCGAGATAGCGCAGCATTGCGCCGTCCTCATCGCTGACCCGAACGACCCGCGCCTCCGCCCCCACCTCGAGATCCGCGATGGTGCGGTGCGCGGTTTCGTCCACGGCTCCCTCGCGCGTCGGGATCGGCGCACCGTGTGGATCCACGCGCGGATCACCCAGCGCGGCCGCCATGCGGTCGATGAGCTCCTCGGACGCGGCGTGCTCCAACCGTTCCGCCTCTTCGTGCACGCGATCCCAGGGATATCCCAGCTGCTGCGCCAGATACGACTCGATCACGCGATGGCGACGCAGCGTGCGCAACGCCGCCTTGCGGCCCGCGGTCGTGAGACGCACGCCATGATACCGCTCGTGGCTCAGGAGCCCCTGCTCCGACAATCGGCGCACCATCCCGCTCACCGACGCGGGAGCGATCGCCAGCCGCCCCGCGATGTCGTTGGTGGCGGCCGCGCCGCCCTCGCGCTCGATCTCGTAGATGGTCTTGAGGTAATCCTCGACCGGCGCGGTCAGTTCCGCGCCAGGTGGTTCCGACGGAGTCGCGGCGGGTGGGCGACGCGCCGGCGTCACTGCTTCTCCACTTTCGACATGCGCGCGCGCACGAGCAGGACGGGCAGCATCGAGCGATGCCGCACCTCGTTCGCCACGCTGCCACGCAGCAAGTCGGCGAGAAACTTGTGGCCGTGCGTGGACATGGCGATCAGATCGCAGCCTTCCCGCTCGCCCGCAGCGGTGATCTCCTCCGACGGATCGCCGCTCGCGAGCACCGCGTCGGCGCGAAAACCTTCGCGCTCGAACTGCTCCGCGATGCGCTCCAGATACTCGCGATCCGTGTGCATCTCTTCCGATTCCTGCAGGTCGAGCTGCTTGATGTTGCGCGCCGCCCATCCGTCCGCGACGTGAATGAACACAAGGGACGCCTCGCACGTCTTCGCGAGCGCACGGATGTGATCCAACACCGCCGTGTCGGTCGGCGAGTTCTCCAGAGGCACGAGGATGCGCTTGTACATGGCGACCTCTAGATGCTGCGAAAGAACTGAATGAGGAGCCACGCGTTCAGCGACGCGATGACGAATGCGACGGTGTACGCGAGCACCTTGAGCCAGAGCGGATTAACGAAGGGGCCCATCTTCGCTTTCTCGGACGTGAATTGTACGAGCGGAAACACCGCGAAGGATAGCTGCAGGCTCAGGATCACCTGGCTGAAGACGAGCAGTTTCGCCGTGCCGCTCTCGCCGTAGAGAACCGTCACGATGACCGCGGGAACGATGGCGATGAGCCGCGTGATGAGCCGGCGCAGCCACGGCCGCATGCGGATGTTGAGGAAGCCTTCCAGCACGATCTGGCCCGCCAGCGTCGCCGTAATCGTCGAACTCTGCCCGGACGCGAGCAGCGCCAGTGCGAACGCCGTGCTCGCGCCCGCGCCAAGCAGGGGCGTCAGCAGCTTGTACGCATCCTGAATCTCCGCCACTTCGAACATCCCTTGCCGGTAGAACGTGGCCGCGGCCACGATCAGAATGGCGGAGTTGATGAAGAGGGCGAAGGACAGCGCGACCGTGGAGTCCAGAAATGCGTACTTCACCGCCTCTCGCTTCCCTTCCACCGTCTTCTCGAAGTTCCGCGTCTGCACAATGGACGAGTGCAGGTAGAGATTGTGCGGCATCACCGTCGCGCCGAGGATCCCCATGGCGATGTACAGCATTGCGGGGTTCGTGAGCACTTCCTTGCGCGGGACGTAGCCGCGCAACACGCCGGCAAGGTCAGGTCGCGAGAGAATGATCTGGAACAGGAAGCTGGCGCCGATGGTCGCGACCAGCGTGATGATCAGCGCTTCGATGAATCGGAAACCCTTGTTCTGCAGGAATAGAATCAGGAGAACGTCGATCGCCGTGATCACGACGCCCCAAGCGAGAGGGATGCCGAAGAGCAGGTTGAGCGCGATCGCGGAGCCGATGACCTCGGCCAGATCGCAGGCCGCGATCGCGATTTCGCAGAGAAACCAGAGCGCGTGCGACACGGGCCGGGGATAGTGATCGCGACAGGCCTGCGCGAGATCGCGCCCGGTGACGATGCCGAGCTTCGCGGCGAGGCCCTGCAGCAGCACC
>JANNOC010000035.1:0-1925 GCA_031398865.1 Gemmatimonadota bacterium
CTGCCCCGCCGCGTCCACACATAGTGCGGCGAGCCCGTGCGGGCGGCGACGATCGCGGTGCGCTGGCGCGTCGCCAGATCAACACGCTCGATCCATCGCCCGCGCGCGCTGTCGGCGCGCACGATGCTCACCGCGCGCGCGCCGGGGATGCGTTGCGGCGCGCTGC
Organism: Gemmatimonadota bacterium; assembly: GCA_031398865.1. Taxonomy (GTDB): domain Bacteria; phylum Gemmatimonadota; class Gemmatimonadetes; order Gemmatimonadales; family Gemmatimonadaceae; genus JANNOC01. The sequence continues at coordinate 167 of JANNOC010000035.1, forward strand.
CCGCGAGGCCGGTCGTGATTGTCGTCACGACACCGGATCGCACGTCCGACAGCACGAACGACCGCAGCGAATCGGCGAGAAACAGCGCGTAGGTGCCGGCGTCGGCGCGCGCATAGTACCCGACACCGATCACATCGCCGGGGGCCCGGCGCAGCGGCGCGCCGGCACGGGAAAAGAGCCACAGGTGCTGCGCGGAATCCTGCTCGACGCGGACCACCGTCATGGCGCGGCCATCCGGAGTGAGCATCGGGCTGTATTCACTTTCCGGTGTGTTGGTCAGACGGCGCATGGTGCGGGTGCGCAGCCGGTACTCGAACACGTCCGTTTGACCGTCGTGCTGCGCCACGAAGAAGAAGCTGCGTCCGTCGGGGAGGAACCAGGGCTGGTTGTCGTAGCCAGCCCGGGCCGTCACGTTGACGGGCTCGCCGATCTCGGTTTTGCCGTCACGATGCGTAATGTTCGCGAGGTAAATGTCGGTGTCGGGGACTTGCGCGCCGAGCGAGCCCGCGCTCGCATTCAGCGCGGTGCCGAGGAGCACACTCGGGAGGAGTCGGAGCGTCGGGCGCACGTGCGTCTCGCTTGACGGGGTGGCCCGAAGAGTAACCTCCGCACCCGGCTATGCCAGCGTTACGAGGGGTCGAACGTCAGTTGGGACGCGCCGCGCACGTTGACGGGCGTCGGATTCTGGGAGCTGCTGGCCCCATCACCCAGCTGCCCGCTGCTGTCGAAGCCCCAGCACTTGGCGACGCCCAGCGTGGTGATTGCGCAGGTGTGCATCCAGCCGGTGGACAGCGTTCTCCAGAGGTCCGTACCCGCGACCCGGGTAGGCATGGCCAGCGAATACATAGGTGCGGGAGCAATCGTCCCGGTGCCGAGCTGGCCGAAGTAGTCGTGGCCCCAGCAGTAGAGAGTGCCGCTGGCAGTCAGGCCGCACGTGTGGCTGTTGCCCAGGTCCAGCTCCCTGAAGACGATGTTGCCGGCAACAGGACCAGGGGTAGGAATTCCCCGCAACGCAAGATTCGGGTCATTGCTCAACGTGCCGCGGCCGAGCTGGCCATAGTAGTTGTAACCCCAGCAGTAGGTCACACCCGAGTTGTCCAGTGCGCACGAGTGGTTCCCGCCGACAGCAATCGAGCGGAAGGTAATTCCGCCGATGACGAGCGAGGGCACGCCGCCCGCCACGTACGGCGGAACGGTGCTGAGCGCGCCGCTTCCCACTTGTCCGGAAAGGTTGAGACCCCAGCAGTATGCGGCGCCTGCCTGGGTGAGCGCGCACGTGTGGGCCGTGCCCGCGTCAATGGCTCTGAAGATGTGGCCGCCGGCGACGAGAACGGGCGCAGAGGCGTCTGAGATGGAGCCATCGCCCAGCTGCGCGTACAGGTTCCATCCCCAGCACATCGCTTCCCCAGTGGTCTTCAGCGCGCAGGTGTGGTGCGCGCCCGCAGCGATGCGCGAGAACACGTGGCCGCCGGCCACGCGCGCCGGCGTCGCCTCGAACGCAGACACAGTCCCCCTGCCTAACGTGCCGGTGGCATTGTACCCCCAGCACCACGCTGCGCCGCTGGTGTCGAGGGCGCACGTGTGATCCAGGCCTGTGGTAATCTCCATGAACCTCCGCCCGCCAATCACCGCGGCTGGCGTGACGCTCTGTCGAACGTCGCCGGTGCCGAGCTGTCCGTTGACATTGCCCCCCCAACAGAACGCAATGCCGCCGTTGGCCAGCGCGCACGTGTGGTTCACGCCGGCCGCGAGCGGGCGA
>JANNOC010000054.1:0-3984 GCA_031398865.1 Gemmatimonadota bacterium
GAGCGCCGCGCCGAGGCCGAAAAAGAGTCCGAGTCCTGTGCCGACCAGGCCGATGACCAGCCCCTGCGCAAAGAAGATGCGCCGGATCGAGCGGGCCGGCATCCCCATGGCCTTGAGAATGCCGATCTCGCGCGTCTTGTCGGTCACCACCATCGTCAGCGTGCTCACGATGTTGAACGCGGCCACGACGACGATGAGCAGGAGGATGATGCTCATGCCGAGCTTCTCGAGCTGCAGCGCCTGAAAAAGCGAGCGGTTCTGCTCCTGCCAATCCACCGTGCGATACGGAAATCCCAGCGTTGAATCCAGCGCGATGGCGATATCGGTCGCGCGCCACCGATCCAGAGTTTTCACTTCGATGCCCGTCACCGCGTCGCCGAGGCCGGCGAACTCCTTCGCGGCGGCGAGGGCCATGTACACATAGGAGTTGTCGTACTCGTACATGCCCGTCTCGAAGATGCCCGTCACCTCGAACTGGTACATGCGTGGGACGAAGCTGCCGAGCGCCGCATTCACCTTGGACCCGGCGGGTGACACGAGCATCACCTTGTCGCCCGGATACGCGTTGAGCCGGCCGGCCAGCAGCTTGCCGAGGACGATCCCGCGCGATTGGCCGTCCGTACTCGCAAAGCGAAAATCGCCGGACAGCGCGTGCGTCCGGATCGCCGTTACATCCACGACGCCGCGCGCCTGCGGCTCGATGCCCACCACGTACGCGCCCTCGGCGTAGTCATGACCGGCACTGACGAGACCCTGCGTGTGCACGAACGGCGCGGCCGCGACCACGCCTGGCTGCTTGCGCACCGAATCGAGCACGGCGGGCCAGTCCGCGATCTTGAGATCCTCGCCGTATGAGAGCACGCGGATGTCGGGACTCCCCACGAGAATCTTCTCGCGCAGGTCGCGTTGCAATCCGTTCATCACCGCGATGATGACGATGAGCGCGCTCACCCCGACCGTCACGCCTCCGATCGCGATCATGCTGATGAAGGAGAGCAGCCGCGAGCCCCGCCGGCTGCGCAGATACCGCCACGCAATCGCCAATTCCAGTCGCTTCATTCGGGGCGCATCGTCGGAAAGAGAATGACGTCTCGGATGTGCGGCGTCGCCGTGAGGTACATGAAGAGGCGATCGATCCCGATGCCGCATCCCCCCATGGGGGGCATACCGTACTCCATCGCGCGGAGATAGTCCTCGTCCACTTCAGTCGCCTCCAGGTCACCCGCCGCTCGCCGCGTCGCCTGCGCCTCGAATCTCCGGCGCTGGTCCACCGGATCATTGAGCTCGCTGAACGCGTTCGCGAGCTCGCGACCGTTGGCGAACAGCTCGAAGCGCTCCGTCAGCGCGGGATTGCCTCGCTTCGGCTTCGCCAGGGGCGACAGCGCGACCGGATAATCCACCACGAACGTCGGCGACTCGATGCGCGACTCCACCAGCGCCTGAAATATCTCATCGAGCAGCTTGGGCCCGCCGAGCGACTCGACTGCTTCAACCCCGACGCGGGCAGCCGTGTTCCTGAGCGCCGCATCGTCCAGCGCGAGCGCGTCCATTCCCAGCGCGCCGTTCAGCGCGCCCACCCACTCGATGCGCGGAAAGGGCGGGCGAAACCGCGGGACGTCGGCGTCCAGCGTCGGTACCGCGCGCACCGCGTCCGACGCGACCGCGAGCAGCTCCTCCACCACCTGCATCATGGTGGAATAGTCCGCGAACGCCTCGTAGAACTCCAGCATGGTGAACTCGGGATTGTGGGTGCGGTCAATCCCTTCGTTGCGGAAATCGTGGCCGATCTCGTACACGCGCTCGAAGCCGCCGACGACCAGGCGCTTGAGATACAACTCGTCGGCGATGCGCAGATACAGGTCCGTGTCCAGCGCGTTGTGATGCGTCGTGAACGGACGCGCGGCCGCGCCGCCATACAACGGCTGGAGAATGGGTGTTTCGACCTCCACGTATCCGCGACCGTCGAGAAACGCGCGAATGGCGGACACCATGCGGGCACGCGCCACGAACAGCGTGCGCACTTCGGGATGCACGGCGAGGTCGGCGTACCTCTGCCGGTAGCGCTGCTCAGGGTCCGCGAATCCCGAGTAGCGCACCGCTGTGCCATCCACCACTTCTTCCTTGCCGAACGGAAGCGGCCGCAGCGACTTGGCGAGCATGGTCGCCTGGCTCACTTTCACGGTGACCTCGCCCGTGCGCGTGCGAAACAACGTCCCGGCCGCGCCGATCACGTCACCGATGTCGAAGGCGTCGAGCACACTGTACGCGTCGTCGCCCAGCTGATCGCGACGGAAGTACAGTTGAACACGGCCACTCGGATCCGCGAGGTGCGCGAACGTCGTCTTCCCGTGCGCGCGCCACGCGACGAGCCGGCCCGCGACGCGGACGACCGGCCCCTCGGCGTCTGCATCGGCGCCCGGGGCGAGCAGCGCGATCGCCGCCGCGGCCTGGTGCGTCCGCTCGTACGAATACGCATATGGCGCGACGCCGCGTGCCTCGAGCGCGGCCAGCTTGTCGCGCCGCGCCTTCAACACGAAGTTGAGCTCCTCGCTCACGTCACGACTCCCACACTCTGCTTGAGGTACGCTTCGATGAACGGATCGATCGCGCCGTCCATGATTTTCTGCACGTCGGGAATCTTCAGTTCGGTGCGGTGGTCGTTCACCATCGTGTACGGCTGGAACACGTAGCTGCGGATCTGGCTGCCAAACGAGACGTCCGACTTGGTGGCGTCCAGCTTCGCCTTCTGTGCCGCCTGCTTCTCGGCCTCCAGGTTGTACAACCGGTTCTTCAGCATTTTCATCGCTGTCGCCTTGTTCTTGAATTGCGACCGCTCCTGTTGCGACGCGACGACGACACCCGAGGGAAGGTGCGTGATGCGCACCGCGCTGCTGGTCTTGTTGACGTGCTGCCCCCCGGCGCCGGACGCGCGGTACACGTCAATCTTGAGATCGTCGTCGCGGATCTCGATGTTGATTTCCTCGTTGACCACGGGATACACGAACACCGAGGCGAAGCTCATGTGACGGCGGGATTGCGCGTCGAAAGGCGAGATGCGTACCAGTCGGTGCACTCCGGTCTCCGGACGCAGGAAGCCGAACGCGTAATGTCCCTTGATCTCGAGGACGGCGCCCTTGATGCCCGCCTCCTCACCATCGCTGATGTCGAGGATCTCGATCAGAAAACCGCGCCGCTCGGCCCAGCGCGTGTACATGCGCATGAGCATCGCCGCCCAGTCCTGCGCCTCCGTGCCGCCGGCGCCGGCGCTGATCTCGAGCTGCGCATTACGGAAGTCGTCCGGACCGCGGAGCAGTGAGCGCAGCTCGAATGAGGCGAGCTCGTCGACGGCCGCGTCAATCTCGCGCGCGAGGTCTGCTTCCATGCCGGCGTCGGGCTCGAGCGTCAACAGCTCATCCAACTCCGTCGCGCTGCGGAGGTGCGTCTCCAGCCGCTCATAGGGATCCACCCACGCCTTGAGCGCCTTGATCTGCTGCACGACATCCTGTGCCTGCTCCGGCTCGCTCCAGAACGCCGGGTCCGCCATGCGCTGCTCCAGCTCGGTCAGCGTGTCGCGCTTGACGTCGAGGTCAAAGATACCTCCGCAGCTCGTTCAGCCGATCGCTGGTGTGCTGCAGCAGCCGCGCTCGCTCGCTTTCCGCCATCAGACCGTGGTCTCCGTCTAAGACGCGAGCCGCCCCCACCGATCGCGGCGAGAAACGGCTCGATCAACCTTCCGTGTGCCTCACAGTATACTCGCCCCGGCGCCCGGCTTCCACCCCTAGAAGATCTTCTTCCCGCCAGCGAGCACATCGTTGAGGGCATCCTGAAAATGCGAGGTGGTTTCCGCGAACTCCTTGCCGATCTGATCGACGTACTCCTCGTAGCTCTTCTTGATCTCCTCGCGAAAGAGCTGTCGCAGCGTGTTGTTGCGCAACCCTTCCTCGCGCTTCTGGCCGTGGTACGCCACCATGTCCGACACGAGCG
>JANNOC010000070.1:0-1946 GCA_031398865.1 Gemmatimonadota bacterium
TCGCTCTTCTTTGCGCGCGCCGGCGTCTTCTTGCCCACGCGCTGCTGGTGTTCCAGGGACTGCTGCAGCCGCGCCATGAGATCGATGACTTTCGTCCCTTCCAGCTCGGGCTGCTCCGGCAGCCGAGCCGTCTCACCCTTGATCTTGGCCTGGATGAGGGTCATGAGGTTGTCGCGATACTCGTCCGTGTACTTCGACGGATCGAAGTTGTCAGCAAGGTTCCGGACGAGCTGCTCCGCCATCGCGAGCTCCTGCGGACGTACCTTGTCCGCCGCCGGAAAGGTGTAAGTGCTGTCGTCCACGATCTCGTCCTCGAAGCGCATGATCTCGAGAATGAGTGCCTCGTCCAGCGTTTTGATCGCGACGAGGTGCTGACGCTGGCGCATCGTGATTTTTCCGATGCCGACCATGCCGGTTTGGCGGATCGCTTCGCGCAACAGCGCGTAGGCCTTTTCCGCACCCTGTTCGGGGAGGAGATAGTATGGCTTCTCGAAATACCGAGGATCGATGGCTGCGGCCTCCACGAAATCGAGCACGTCGATCGTGCGCGACGACGCGACCTCAACGGCGTCGAGCTCCTCTTTCGTGAGCACCACGAACTTACCCTTCTCATACTCGTAGCCTTTCACGATTTCGTCCCACGCGACCGGTTGACCGTCTCGTTCCGCGATGCGCTCGTTCTTGATGGGGGAGAGGTCGCCCTCGCGCAGCTGGCGAAACGAAACGCGTCCCTCGTCGCTCTTGACCGCGGGCTCGAGATGCACCGGGATGTTCACGAGCCCGAAGGTGAGTGCGCCCTTCCAGATCTTTGCCACGATGGTGTCTCTCCCGGTGAGGTCACGCGCGCGCGCGCCGCGTCCGAACAATGACGGTGCATAGTGTCAGTGGCGCCGCGCGCGCGCCAGAGGTCGGCGCCGGGAGAAAAACCCGGCACGACGCGCCAGCGCACCGGTTTGGGCGGCGAGTCTGATCCGGCCTGGTGTCGGTCTCCCACCGATAACCAGCAGAGTCTGCTAAGGTTACGTGGTGGCGCTATTTTAGCCGGATGCTTTACATACACTACATTCCGTCTGCCAGAGCTTTTGGCCCCAAATCGCGTGATTCACAGACGCTGGACTGAGCCGCATGGCAATGTGTATAAACATAGTCGGCAGACACAGTTACATAATAGCATCTGCTGAGCTGCATATACTGGTGTTACTTCAGTCATGTCCTTGCGTCTGATAAGTGTACTGTATAGATTTCTATGTACGATATCAAGTCAGCATATGTAAAATCGGTAATACTCGGCAGCACTGTGACCTGGCAAGCAGAGCAGGCTGCCCTTCGCGCGACGAGCTCATACCAGAAATTTCCTCAGGATCTCCATGCGTTCCCTTCGATCTGTCCGCCTCGTTTCGCTCTGCGCCTCTTTCGTGCTCGCGGCCGCGTGCTCCGACCAGTCGGTCGTCACGTCCGTCGAGCCCGAAGCGACCGATGTGTCGGGCAAAATCCGCGATCGCGGCCGCGGCGGGAGCGAGGGCTTTTACTTTCTGTATCCGACAACCAGTCCCGTGGCGCCCACCGGGGTTTTCGATCCGCTGCTCTCGCCCGTCGTCACGATCTGCGAGTGGAACGGAACCGCGTGCGGCGCCGAGGTGGCGCGCTATACGCTCACCTCTGGCCCGAGCGGTCAGCGCCTTCAAATGGACCCGGGCTTCGAAGCCTACTGGATGCTCTGGGGCACCAGCAGCACGGTCGTCGGATCGCTCTACCGTCTCAGCGTTCGTGTGGATGGATACGAGCTCGGATTCTTCGATATCGCCATCGTGCTGAACAGTACGGAAGCGTCGCGAGTGAATAGCGCTGAGTACGTGCCGCACATCCGTGGACGGACCCTCCCGGTCGCGTTCCGCATCGAGCAGGGGGCCGTACCCAGCGCGGTGCGTCGCCCGCTCGCGGCCGGC
>JANNOC010000128.1:0-7830 GCA_031398865.1 Gemmatimonadota bacterium
AGCGCATTGGGCATGCTGCGCCGGTCTCCACACGCCGGCTCCGGACCTCGGCGCCGTCGCCGCGGGTAATCACCTCATGATCAGAATCAATTGTCCGGTGCTGCTGGCCTGTCTGCTCGCAGCGGCTTCGGCGGTGAGCGCCCAGAGCGCACCGCTCGGAACGCCAGCGGGCGCCGCGGGCGAGACGGTAGTCGATCGCGTCGTCGCCGTCGTGGGGAGCCGGCCGATTCTGTGGAGCAACGTGCTGGAGTACGTGGCCCAGCGCCGACAGCAGGGCATGACCCTGCCGACCGACTCCGCGGGTCAGGCCGAGCTCGCGCAGCGGATCGTCAACGAGCTGATCGACGAGGAGGTGCTGCATCAGAGTGCCGTCGAGCACAAGATCGAAGTCGCGGATGCCGACGTCGCGCAAAGCGTGGACGAGCAGATGAAGCGCATTCGTGAGTCCGTCGGCACCGAGGTGGAATTTCGCGCCGCGCTGCGACGTGACGGATTCGGCACGGTCGAGGACTATCGGCGCTGGCTGATGGAGCAGGCACGACGCAGCGCCATGCAGCAGCGCGCGCTTCAGCAGTTGCGGCAGGACGGCAAGCTCGTCGCGGTGAGCGTGTCCGACGCGGACATCGCCGCGGTGTTCGAGGAGAATCGGGCGACACTGCCCCGGCGTCCGGCGACAGTGACCTTCCGTCAGATCGTGGTGCAGCCACGCCCGTCGGAGAAGGCAAAGGCGGCCGCGCGCGCCAAGGCGGAGTCCTTGCTCGTCGAGCTGCGCAAGGACGGCGACTTCGAAATGATCGCCAAGCGCGAGTCCATGGATCCCAGCAATCGCGAGACCGGCGGCGATCTGGGGTGGAATCGCCGTGGCTTCATGGTGCCTGAGTTCGACCGCTGGATGTTCGCGCTGTCGCCGGGTCAGCTGAGCCCCGTCGTGGAGACCAGCTTCGGCTATCACATCATCCGCGTGGATCGCGTGCAGCCGGCCGAAGTGAAGGCCAGGCACATACTGATTCGGGCGGCCATTGATTCCACGGACATCGCGCGTGCGCGTGCGGAGGCCGACAGCGTGGCTCGCGCGTGGCGCGCGGGTGCGGAATTCGACGCGCTTGTGACAGCGCATCACGACGACGCGGAGTTCAAGATCTTCGCCGACCCGTTTCCGCGCGACTCGCTCCCGGCGGCCTACGGCACCGCGTTCGAGGGGCTCAGTGCCAATGCGATCACGGAACCGTTCCCGCTCGCCAACCCGCGTGCCGGCGTTCCCAAGTTCGCGGTGGCGCAGCTCACCAGCGTCGTCGAAGGCGGTGATTACACGGTCGAAGACGTTCGCGGCAGTATTCGCGAGCGGCTCGCGCGCGAGCGCTCCATGCGGCGGCTGCTGGACGGACTGCGCAAGCGCACGTACATCGCCGTTCGGCTGTGACGTCCGCGGTCGCGCGGTCTCGCTGAATCGGAGCGCGCGTCGTGTCGGCCGCACCGCGCCCCCGGCTGGCGATCACGGTCGGTGATCCTCGCGGAATCGGTGCGGAAATCGTCGCCAAGCTGTTGCTGGACCCCCGCGTCCTGGACGCCTGCGAGATGCGCGTCGTGGGACCGTCGGGTGCCGGCGTGCCGGTGCATGAGGAAATCGGCGCGTGGCATGTCGGCGGATCGCCGGCGGAGGCGGGCCGTCTGAGCGGGCTGGCGATCGAGCGCGCAGTTGCGCTCGCTCGTAACGGATCGGTCGCCGGCATCGTCACCGCGCCAATCGACAAACACGCCCTGTCGGCCGGCGGGTATGATTTTCCCGGGCACACCGAGATGCTCGCGGCCCTCACCGGCAGTCGCGTCGCCATGATGCTGGCGAGCGACCGGCTGCGAGTGGTGCTCGTGACCACGCATCTCGCGTTGCGCGCGGTTCCCGCCGCGGTCACGCACGACGCGATTGTGAGCGTCGCGGATCTCACCCGCCGGCACCTGCGCCACTGGTTCGGCATTCCCCAACCGCGCATCGCACTGTGCGCGCTCAATCCGCACGCGGGTGACGGCGGACGCTTCGGTGACGAGGACGACACCATACTCTCGCCAGCGGCGCGCGCCGCCGGACTCGACGGGCCTCATCCGGCGGACACCGTGTTTGTCCGCGCGCTGCGCGGGGCGTTCGATGCGGTCATCGCACCCTACCACGACGTGGGCATGACCGCGATCAAGGTGGCGTCTTTCGGCAGCGCCGTGAATGTCACTCTGGGGTTACCTTTCCCGCGGTGCTCCCCCGATCACGGCACCGCGCTCGACATCGCGGGTCAGGGACTCGCTGATCCATCCAGTCTCATCGAGGCGACGCTGCTGTGCGCGCGCCTCGCGATACTCTCCAGCATACCTGACGAGGACTGATGCGACGCTTTCTCCTGATGGTCACCGCCGCGCTGGTTTCCGCGTGCGCCACGGCGCCGCGGCCGGCCTCTGCCCCGGCATCCGCCACGACTCCGGTTGTCACAGCGACGCCCGTCGCCGCGCCGCAGCCCGCGCCAGTGGACGCTGTCGTCGCGCAAACCGATATCGGATTGGCCACCGAGCCACGGACATTGGATGCGGTCATGAGCGAAGGCACCACCCGCTCGCGCGCCGCTGGCGATCTGCAGTACCTCACCGACGTCATTGGTCCACGGCTCACCGGCAGCGCGGCGATGAAGCGCGCGAACGACTGGACCGCCGCGAAATTCCGCGAGTACGGGGCGGACAGCGTGTGGCTCGAGAGCTGGAAGTTTGGACAGAGCTGGGAGCGCGGGCCCATGACGCTGGCGATGCTCGCGCCGCACCGGCGACAGTTGATCGGCTTCTCGTGGGCGTGGTCCCCCGGCACGCAAGGCCCTCTGGCCGGCGATGTCATGCTCGTGGATGCGCGGACCGAGGCGGAGTTCGCCCAGCGATTCACGGGGAAGCTGAAAGGCAAGTATGTGTTGACGTCCGTCCCGCTCCCTATATGGAATCCTGACGGGCCGGCCATGACCTCACGCGATTCCGTACGTATGGATTCGTTGCGGCGGGCGCTGGTCGTCGTGCCCAGTGCCGACGTGACATCCTATCGCCAGAAACAACTCGCGTTACTGGCCGCCGAAGGGATCGCCGGTCTCGTGCGCGATGGCGGCAAGGAGTTCACGCTCGTCTCGATGAGCGGGTCTCCAGCGCGCATGTCCGACTTCCCGTATTTTATCGTGCCGGCCGAGACCTATCGTCAGATCCATCGACTCCTCGAGATGCGCGAAACCGTGCGTCTCGAGGCGAATATCCGGAATACGGTGTCCCGGGATTCCACCGTTGTGTACAACACCATCGCCGAAATCCGCGGAAGCGAGCGTCCGGACGAGGTCGTGCTACTCGGCGCACACCTGGATTCCTGGGATCTCGCGACAGGAACGACGGACAACGCCGCCGGATCCATCGCTGTGCTCGAGGCCGCGCGCATTCTGAAGGCCGCGGGCACCCGTCCGAAGCGGACCATCCGCTTCGCGCTGTTCAGCGGAGAGGAGCAGGGGCTGTACGGATCCGCAAAGTACGCCGAAGCACACGCCGCCGAACTGTCCCGCATGCAGGCCGTGCTGGTACTGGACAATGGCACGGGACGAATTACCGGCATGTCACTGCAGGGGCGCGACGACCTGCGCGCGGCGTGGGTCGCGCTCTTCGCGCCGCTCGCGCCGCTCGGGCCCTTCACCGTGCAGTCGCGCAACAAGGGCGGCACGGATCACCTGTCCTTCGTGCGGTACGGCGTGCCGGCATTCAACTTCGATCAGACCACGTCCGGCTACAACCACACGCACCATTCCCAGGCGGACACATACGATCACGCTATCCCCGAGTACGTCGCCCAAGCGGCAACGGTGATGGCGGCGACGGCGCTGGAGCTGGCCAACGCCGCGGTCCTGATTCCCAGAACGCCACCCACGGCCGTGCGGTAAGGCGGGGACCGGGGAACGGGAGGGAGGCGGCAACGGCGCACGGATAACTGATAACTGAAAACTGACACCTCGCTCTTCCCCATCCTCACAGCGAGCCCAGCCCTAACTTGCCCCGCTCCCCTGCGGTGCCTCACGCTCGGTGCGCTCCTTTCCCCGCCGGTCGCCGGCGGCGTGCAGGTCCACCGCCAGCACATCGATGCGTCGCCCGTCCATCTGCGACACGGTGAAAATCGCGCCCCCAGCGGTGATGCGATCCCCGGCCAGCGGCAGCCTGCCTAACGCCCCGAACACAAATCCACCGATCGTCGTGTAGCCGTCAGTGGGAATCTCCAGCCCGAAGCGCTCGTTCAGCTCACCGATGTGCGTGGCCCCAGCGACGCTCGGCGCGCCATCCGTCGCGCGCGCCGGCGGTTCGGCGCTCTCGTCGTATTCGTCCAGAATCTCGCCGACGATCTCCTCCAGCAGATCCTCCATCGTCACGACGCCCGCGGTTCCGCCGTACTCGTCCAGAACGATGGCGAGATGCTCCTTCCGCCGCTTGAAGTCCGCGAGGACTTCCTCCACCTCTCGCGACCCGGGAATGACGTGCACCGGTCGCATTACCGTTCCCAGGGAAAAATTCTCCGCCGGCTGCTGCAGGACGCCGATGAGATCCTTCGCCAGGAGCACGCCAATGATGTGGTCGATGGAATCGTCGTACACGGGGTAGCGCGAGAACCCGCCCTCCGACACGATCGCCAGCGTTTCGGCGAGAGAAGCGTCCACCGGGATGGCGACGATCTCCATGCGCGGTGTCATCACTTCGCGCGCGTTCTTCTCGGAAAACTCGAACACCCCTTCGATGAGCTCCGCATCCTGTTGCTGCAGCGCGCCGCTCTCCTGGCTATGCTCGACGAGCATGCGCAGTTCCTCCGGCGAGTGTACCGGCTCCTCCATCATGTCCGACCGCTCGTTGAACAAACGCAGCACGAGATGGGACGAGCGATTCAGGACCCAGATGAACGGCTTCATGAGGGTGCCAAAGAGCAGGAGCGGCGGAGCCAGCCAGCGCGCGACCTCCTCCGGGTGATTCAGCGCCGCGGCGCGGGGCGCCAGTTCTCCGAATACCACGTGAAAGTAGGTGATCGTCATCATCGCAACGGTGGCGGCGATGGTCATGCGGAGCGAGACTTCGAGGGGGAGGGGAAGTGCCACGAACCAGTGCTTCATCGCTTCGCCGATCGTGCTCTCCGCCACCCAGCCGAGTCCGAGGCTGGCGAGAGTGATGCCGAGCTGGCTCGCGGAAAGCACGCGGCCCAGGTTGGACGTGGCGCGGAGCGCGATGCGGGCCTTCCAGTCGCCCGCGCGCGTCATCGCCTCGAGTCGGGTGCGCCTCGACCGCACGAGCGCGAACTCGGCGGCGACGAAGAACCCATTCAGCATCAGGAGCACGATGACCGCGAGAAGCCGGAGTATCACCTGCGCAAGTTATCGCGGCGCCCGGGCGCGACGCCAGCGACCGTCCCCTCACTGACGCATGCACGCGCACTCCCATGCTGGCGGCGCGCATCAGCACGCGCACGGCGGCGACCACGACAGTCACGGTGGGCACGCGCACCGCGCGCAGACGCGCAGCCTGCGCATCGCGCTCGCGATTACCGTCACCTTTCTCGCCGTCGAGGTCGTCGGTGGCCTGGTCTCCAACTCGCTGGCGCTGCTCGCGGATGCCGGGCACATGCTCACCGACGCGGGAGCACTCGCGCTCTCGCTCTTCGTGGCCTGGTTCAGCCGGCAGCCGGGCACGCCGCGCAAGACCTACGGCTACCTCCGCTGGGAGATCCTCGCGGCGTTTCTCAATGGTGCAACGCTCCTGCTGCTGTCCATCTGGATCGTCTGGGAGGCCATTGCGCGTCTCGGGAGTCCAGAGCCTGTTGCCAGCGGTCTGATGCTGGGAGTCGCAGTCGCCGGCCTCGCCGCGAACGGCGTTTCCGCGCGACTGCTGCACTCCTCCTCGGGCGCGAGCCTCAACTTGCGCGGTGCCTACCTGCATGTGATCGGCGACCTGCTCGGCTCGGTGGCGACCATCGTGGCGGCCATCGTCGTGCGCACAACGGGGTGGCTTGCCGCGGATCCCATCGTCTCGATCGCGGTGACGCTGCTCATCGTCCGGGGCGCATGGCAACTGGTGCGCGAATCAGTGGATGTGCTGCTCGAGTCGACACCCGCGCACCTCTCGCTCGGCGCGGTCCGCACGCAGCTGGAAGCCATCCCCGGAATCGAGTCCGTCCACGATCTGCATGTGTGGACGGTGACGTCCGGCATGATCGCGATGAGCGTACACGCCATCGTGCGCCAGCCCGATCGGCATCAGCACGTGCTGGAGCACGTGCACGATGCCATGCGGTTGTTCGGCATCGAACACGTCACGGTGCAGCTGGAGCGCTCGGAGATGTATGAGCGTGAGCGACATCTGCATCCCTGACGGCGCGTCGAGACGTCCTGTCGGCCCGGAGCGTGCATAATGACGTGGCCTCGCCTACCTTCTCACGGATGATCGCCGACATCAACTATCGCATTCAGAAGGATCGCTTCCCCGTGGCGTTGCTTCTCAGCGGAGGCACCCGTCTGATCGGCGCGATGTTCATCCAGGGAAGCGCGCGCAGGCGGAACGGACGCGAAGAGCCCACCGACATCATGAACGAAACCGATCCTTTCTTTCCCTTCGTCAGTGAAGATGATGAGACATTCCTCATCGCCAAGGATCGCGTGAGCGAAGTGGAGCTGCTCGCGCCCATGGAGGACGACTCCGAACGGCACGTGGGCGCACGGCTCGTGGACATCGAGCTGTTGCTGGTGGGCGGCGGGAATCGCCGCGGAACGATTCTTCTCGAGACGCCATCCGACCGTCCTCGGCTTCTCGACTTTCTCAACCGGACGCAGGAGCGCTTCGTTCTGCTCCATAATCGCGACGGCGTGCGCCTGATCAATCGGGCCATGATCGAACGCATTCGCCCTTCGGACTGACATGGCTCAACTCGATCGTCTGCTCACCATGATGGTGAGCAACCGCGCGCAATCCATCGAGCTCGTCGAAAACGAGGTCGTGCAACTGCTCAAGGACGGCGCGCTGCGTCCCATCACCAAGAACTCCCTGACAGTCGCGCAACTGTTTGGTTTGATCGGCGAGATCGGGCCGCCGGATTTCACACAAGGTTATCAGTCGTCCGGGCCTCACGCGGCCGCGTTTGGATACACGACCGCGGATGGGGCCTTTGTGGCGCGAGTGAGGCAGGAGAAGGGACGCTGGCGGGCGTCGCTGGCCATCGACGACGCGGGCGACTTCTCCAGCGGCGCGGATGCGCCCGCTGTCGCCATGGCGCACGCGATCGCCGTATCCAGTGCCGCGTCGGCGCCGCCGCGCGTTCAGGGTGATTCCTTACCCTTCGCCGCCGATTCGCCGGACATCGCGGCGGCGCGAACGTCCATAGAGCGCCTGCTTCGGCTGCTCGTGGAAAAAGGCGCGTCCGACCTGCACCTCCGCTGCGGAGAGCCGCCCATCATGCGGCTCCACGGGGACATGGTTCGATTGGAGGGCCATCCCGCGATTGAAAACGGACCGCTGGAGGCGATGCTTCGTTCCATCATGCCGGAGCGCAACCAGCGCGAGTACCGTGAGCTGAACGACACCGACTTCGCGTACGAGATTACCGGCGTAGCGCGCTTTCGCGCAAACGCGCTACGGGAGCGCAACGGCGGAGCGGCTGTCTTCCGCGTTATTCCCGCCACCGTCGTGTCGGTCGAACAGATGGGGATCCCGCAGGAGGTGCAGAATCTCTGCTTCCTGAGCAAAGGACTGGTGCTGGTCACCGGGCCGACGGGTTCGGGCAAATCCACGACGCTGTGCGCGCTGGTCGAC
>JANNOC010000138.1:0-2069 GCA_031398865.1 Gemmatimonadota bacterium
CAGTGCAGGCATCGTCGGTCGCCTCCTGTATGGCTTTGACACCAAGTACGCCATGCACATGCTGCGACTTGGATTCCAGGGTGTCGAACTGCTGACGACTGGACGCTTGAGCCTTCCGATGCAAGAGCCAGAGCGCTCATACCTCCTAGACGTGCGTCGTGGAAAGGTCAGCGAACAGGATTGTTTGACGCGAGCCGGCATGTTGGAAAGGGAACTGTCAGATCTCGCAACGAGCAGCCCTCTACCCGAAGAGCCAGAGGAAGAGCGCCTCGAGCAGTGGGTGTTGGACGCATATCGTCGCCGATGGCGGGTCTAACGCCGGTTGGTGCAGTGGTCAGGCGGCTATCCACCACAGCTGCAAGTACCGCTGGTGGCACGCCCCCGCAACCAACTTCATTTAGACCAGGAGGTCGGCGGACCGGTCAGGCTTCCGCGTCGCTGTCGTCTGGTTCCGGAACCGACGCCGCGTTGGTGCGAAGGTTGGGCGCTGGCCGACGTGGCACCCCAACACGCGAGCTGTACTCATCGTCACCGCCTGGCCCGTGTACCACGGGTTGGTAACCGGCGAACCCGATGGAGCAGGAAGCGCGTTCGTGAGAGTGAGCTCGTAGCTGCGCCTCGAACCCGAACAGCTCCGAGAGCGGCACACGCGCGACGACAACCTCCCGGTCAGCTTCGTGAGTCCGGGTTTGAACCTCGCCCCGCCGCATCAGCAGATCGTTGAGGACGGCCTTGACGTGGCGGTCGTCCACGGCCACGACAACCTGCATGACAGGCTCCAGCACCACCGGCTGGGCCTTCTTCGCGGCGTCCAGGAACGCCATCGCAGCGGCCTTTTTGAAGGCCGCGTCCGTTGAGTCGGTATCGTGATACGCGCCGTCGTGGACTTCGACTCGTAAATCGACAATGGGATGTCCGCTCAGGACGCCGCGGGCCATCGCGTCCCTGATGCCGCTGTCGATCGACGCCATGAAGCGGTGAGGAATGGACCCGCCGATTGTGGTGTCATCGAAGCTGTAGCCGCTTGCTGCCGCGCAGGGATGCAGTCGTAGGGCAACATAGGCGAACTCCCCTTGCGGCTGGGCGTGCGTCACGTGCTTCGCACGGCCTTCGGACGAGCGCGTCAACGTCTCCTGGTACGCGATCACCGGCCTGCCAACACTTGCCTCGACCTCGAACTCGCGCTTCAAGCGATCGACGACCTGTTCCAGGTGGGCCTCGCTGGTAGCGCCGATGACCGTGCAGCCGCGGCCCACGTCCGGGCGAACCCGCAGACCGGCGTCTTCCGCCGCGAGCACCTGAAGGGCATGTGCGAGCTTCTCTTGATCTGCCGGCGTGTTCGGCGTGATGTCGAGGAAGATCAGCGCTGGTTCCACGTTTCGAAGCCCCGCTCGCGGGGGGCTGGCTGCCGTCATCATCTGCTGACGACGGATTGCCGCCCGAAGGGTCAATTCTCCGCGATTCTGGGACGGGCCGACCAATCGCAGCTCCGAGCGGGATGACGCTCACTGAGTTCGTGGAGCGTGACGGTGCGAGGTCGTGGTCACGATCAGTGAACAATGTGTGAACAATTCCCTCCCGAACGCCGGGTATCAGCAGGGTTCCATCCGAGCTAAATGCACGAAGAACCAACAAGATACGAAACCTGCATCAACCTGTTAACCGGAGGGTTGTAGGTTCGAATCCTACCTGAGGAGCCAATCTTTTCAATCAGTTACAGCGCTCGGTTGCGGCTCGACGGTTTCGCTGTGCCCTCTTTTGACGCCCAATCCGGCTGCCATGACCGCGGAAGGCGCTCTCGGCTTCATTCCACCCGAGGTGTCCCGCGCGCCGATCGGCGCTCCGCTCTCCGCGGTCGCCAACGGTTCGCACAATTGTCTGGATGACCGTGGGGCCGAGTACTCCGAGGGAGCGGTCGTGCCGATCAAGCTGGAGCCTGGACGCATGGTGCGTTGCACTGGAGGGCAGTGGACGGACCGTGCGCCGACAGGGGTTCCGGCGAATCCATTCGTGGAGATGGAGGTCACCTGGCCGAACGGGCCCACACCGCGCTTGAAGGTGCGGCCGGG
>JANNOC010000638.1:0-11110 GCA_031398865.1 Gemmatimonadota bacterium
GGCCGCGGGCTGGCCGCCATCAGCAGCACCGCATCGACAAAGCTGACGTGGTTGCAGACCAGGATCGCCGCGCCCTCGGTCGGGATGTGTTCTTCGCCTTCGACCTCGAAGCGGTAGATCAGGTGCGTGGCGATCCAGGCAATGAAGCGCAGCAGGTACTCGGGCACGAGCAGGAAGATGTAGGCGGCGACCAGCGCGTTGGCGATGCCCACCGCGAGGAAGAGTTGCGGCACCGTGAAGCCGGACTGCAGCATCGCGCCGGCGATGACCGAGCTGGCGATCATGAACAGCGCATTCAGGATGTTGTTGGCGGCGATGATGCGCGCGCGGTGCGTCGGCGCGCTGCGCAGCTGGATCAGCGCGTACATCGGCACGCTGTACAAGCCCGCGAAGAGCGACAGCAAGACCAGATCGGCCAGCACCCGCCAGTGCGCTGGTTGCGCGAGAAACGCGCCGACGCCCATCGCCGGCCAGGCCGGCCACGACGGCGACGGCATTGTCTCGCTCATGATGCATACCTACGTCGGTGAAAACCTCGAGGAGGTTCGGGCTCGCGTATACACGCCGTTCCGCGAGTATCTGCGTACGTCGGTCGCACTGGTGAAGGAGCTGGCGGAAGGGCGCGGGCAGGATCTGCGCTCTGCCAGCTTCACCAAGGAGGACATGGAAGCGCTGCTCGATCACGCCTTCGATCGCTACTGGCAGACCGCCGCGCTGCTCGGTACACCCGAGAGCTGCCTCGACGTGGTCAACAGGCTGAAGGAGATCGGCGTCAATGAAGTCGCCTGTCTGATCGATTTCGGCGTCGAGGAAGAGGTGGTGTTGCAGAGCTTCGAACGACTCACCGAGCTGAAGCGCCGGAGCAACACGCGCACGCAGATCGATGATACCGATTTCTCGGTAGGCGCGCAGATCGAGCGGCACGGCGTCACACACCTGCAGTGCACGCCCTCGCTGGCCACGATGCTGATGGCGCAGCCGGGCTCGCGCCGCGCGTTCGGCAAGCTGGACAAGATGATGGTCGGTGGCGAAGCGTTCCCAGCAGCCCTGGCCGCCGAACTGCGCCGCGTCACCGCCGCCGAGATCGTCAACATGTATGGGCCAACGGAAACCACGATCTGGTCGTCGACCCATTCGGTAGCCGGGACAGAGGCGCAGGTGCCACTTGGACCACCTATCGCCAACACACAGTTCTACGTGCTCGACAGTGCGCAGCGGCCAGTTCCATCGGGCGTGCCTGGCGAGCTGTTCATCGGCGGCGCTGGCGTTGTGCGCGGCTACCTGAACCGCTCCGAGCTGACAGCCGACCGCTTCCCCGCGGACAGGTTCCAGCGCACCGGCCGGCTGTATCGCACCGGTGACCTGGTCCGCTATCGCTCCTCCGGTGATCTGGAGTTCCTCGGCCGAACGGACTTCCAAGTCAAGATTCTCGGCCATCGCATCGAGCTGGGTGAAATCGAAGCCGCGATCGCGCGTCGGCCAGACGTGCGAGAGTGCGTGGTCGTGGCTCGCGAAAACGGTGCGGGTGACAAACGACTGGTGGCCTACATGGTCGGCCGCACCGAGCAGGGCGTGGACGTGAATGTGCTGCGGCAGTCACTGCGTGGCGCTCTGCCCGAATTCATGGTGCCCGCTCACTTCGTCGTGTTGCCGGACCTGCCACGCACGCCGAACAACAAGGTGGATCGCAAGGCGCTGCCCGCGCCCGAGTTGGCGGCTACTGCGTTGCCACTCGGTGAATTCACCGCACCGTCCAACGATCTGGAGCGCACGATCGCGGCGATCTGGCAGGAGATTTTGCGGGTGCCGCACGTGGGGGCGACCGACAACTTCTTCGATCTGGGGGGGAATTCGTTCCTGGCCGTCCGGGTGCATGCAAAGCTGCGCGGTACGCTCGAAGGCCACCTCCCCTTGACCACCCTGTTCCGTTTCCCGACGGTCGGCGCACTGGCGGCCCACCTCGGAGGTGGGAGCACGACCACCGAGCAACAGCAACCGGTCGAATCCGGAGCTGATCGCGCAGAGTTGCGCCGACAGGCCATGCGCCGGCGTCGGCAGCTGCAGTAACAGGACGATCACTTGAATGGCAAAGCGATGAGCTCAAGCAATCAAGCATTCGCGGATTCCGACATCGCGATTGTCGGTATGGCGGGACGGTTCGCCGGCGCGCGGGACGTCGAGGAGTACTGGCGCAATCTGCGCGACGGCATCGAGTCGTTGACCTGGCTGGGCGACGAGGAAATCGAAGCGGCCGGCGTCGACCGCCGCACGCGCACGGATCCCAACTACGTCAAGGGCGGATTCCTGCTGGACGGCGTCGAGCTCTTTGACGCGCACTTCTTCGGGTTGAGCCCGAAGGAAGGGTCCATCATGGACCCGCAGCACCGCGTCTTCCTCGAGTGCGCCTGGACCGCTACCGAGCACGCCGGCTACGCGTCCGAAAATTTCGCTGGTCGCATCGGCGTGTATGCCGGCTGCGGCATGAACAATTATCTGATCGTCAACCTGCTGAGCAATCCGCGGCTAGTGCGCTCGGAAGGCATGTTCCTGCTCAGGCACACCGGCAACGACAAGGATTTCCTGGCCACGCGCGTCTCGTACTCGATGAATCTCACGGGACCGAGCCTCAGCATTCAGACTGCGTGCTCCACCTCGCTGGTGGCGATTCATCTCGCCTGTCAATCGCTGCTCAACGGCGAATGTGATATGGCGCTGGCCGGTGGCTCGACCATCCGCCAGCCGCATCGCGCAGGGTACATGTACGAGGAAGGCGGCGTGGTCGCGGCTGACGGACATTGCCGCGCTTTCGACGAGAAGGCCGAAGGCACCGTGTTCGGTAGCGGCACCGGCGCCGTTGTGCTGCGCCGGCTGAGCGATGCGCTCAAGGATGGCGACACCATTCATGCGATCCTCAAGGGCACCGCGATCAACAACGACGGCTCACAAAAGGTCGGGTATCTGGCGCCCAGCGTGGATCGTCAGGCCGAAGCGGTAGCCGAAGCCATCGCCATCGCCGGTGTGGAGACAGATTCGATCAGCTACGTCGAAACGCACGGCACCGCGACACCGGTCGGCGATCCCATTGAGATCATCGCGTTGACCGAGGCGTTTCGCCGTGAAACCGATCGTACCGGCTTCTGCGCGGTAGGCTCCGTCAAGACGAACATCGGCCACTGTGATACCGCGGCCGGTGTGGCCAGCGTCATCAAGGTGGCGCAGGCACTCAAGCACCGGCAGCTTCCGCCAAGCTTGAACTACACGACGCCAAACCCGACCATCGAGTTCGAGAAAACGCCGTTCTTCGTGAATGCGGCGCTGCGTCCGTGGATCTCCGCGGGTCCACGCCGCGCGGGCGTCAACGCGCTCGGCGTTGGCGGGACCAATGCGCACGTCATCATGGAAGAGGCGCCGATCGCGCCCGCCCCGGGTCCGTCCCGCGCCGCGCAGCTCTTCGTGCTGTCCGCGAAGACGAAGGCTGCGCTCGAGCGCGGAGCCGCGAATCTGAGTGCGCACCTGCGCGAGAACCCGGAGACCAACCTGGCCGATGCCGCCTTTACGCTGCAGGTCGGGCGCACCACCTTCCGCCATCGCAGAGTGGTCAGCGGATCGACCACCGATGAAATCGTGCAGGGACTGGAAGCCACAGATCCGAAACGTGTGATAGCCGGTGAAGCGGCCGAGGCCGCACCGCCACTCGCGTTCATGTTCTCGGGCGGCGGCGCGCAGTACGCAAGCATGGGTGCCGAGCTGTATCGCACCGAGCCCGTTTTCCGCGAGGAAGCGGATCGCTGCTTCACGATCCTCTCGAAGTTGCTCGACTACGACCCCCGCGTGCTCCTCTACCCGACCGGCGATGTGGACGCGGCTGGCCGGGAACTCGAGCGACCTTCGCGGGCTCTGCCTGCCTTGTTTCTGACACAGTATGCACTGGCCAAGTTGCTCATGTCGTGGGGACTGAGCCCCGACTCGCTGATAGGCCACAGCATGGGCGAGTACACGGCCGCTCACCTGGCTGGCGTTTTCTCCCTCGAGGACGCGCTCGCCCTGGTGACCCTGCGCGGCAAGCTCTTCGAGCGAATTCCCGAGGGCGGTATGCTCAGCGTGAGCATGGCCGCACAGGAACTCTCGCCGCTGTTGCCGGCCGAGCTCTCGATCGCCGCCATCAACGCACCCGAACTCTGCGTAGCATCGGGCCCAACCCACGCCATCGTCGCGTTGGAAGAGAAGCTCGAGGCGCAGGACGTCCAGTGTCAGCGAGTCCGCATTTCCATTGCAGCGCACTCCGCCATGCTGGAGCCGATTCTCGAGGAGTTCGGCCGCTTCTTCCGCGGCATTACGTTGAACTCGCCCAAGCTGCCCTTTGCGTCGAACGTGACCGGACGCTGGATCACGGCGGAAGAGGCAACCGACGCGCAGTACTGGGTTCGGCATCTCCGCAGTACGGTCTGCTTCTCGGACGGCATGGCGGAGTTGCTGAAGCAGCCGAACCGTGCTCTGATCGAAGTAGGGCCCGGCCGGATTCTGACAACGCTGTCGCGACTGAACGCCGCCTTTGGACCCGGCCACTCGGCCGTGCAGACCATGCGTCATCCCGACGAGGTCCGTTCCGATGCGGCCTATCTGCTCGAGTCGCTCGGCCGGGTCTGGCTGCACGGCAAGCGCATCGACTGGAGCACGCTCTATCGGGGCGAACAGCGCCGGCGCATTCCGCTGCCGACCTATTCGTTCGAGAAGCAGCGCTGCTGGATCGAGCCCGGCCGCGGCATTGCTGTGTTCGACGACGGAGAAAAGCCGGAAAAGCGCACTGACGTCGGCGAATGGTTTTACCAGGCGTCCTGGAAGCGCAGCGCTCCCGCTCGTGCGGTCAAGGCTGACAGCGAGCGCGTGCTGCTGCTGCGTGACGACTCGCGTTTCAGCGCGCTTCTGGCCACGCGGCTGCGCGCACTCGGGCATGCCGTGACTGAGGTAGAAGCCGGCGATTCGTTCGCCCGCGTGGGCGACGAGCGCTTCGTCATGGACGCGACCGCGGCCGCCGATTACGACACGCTGATCGATGCGCTCACACAAGCCGGTACTTTGCCGCGGCGCATTGTGCACGCCTGGAACGTCACGCCGGAACCGGTTCGTGCGGGCATCGTCAGCGATGCGTCGACGACACAGGTGGCGAGCTTCTACAGCCTGCTGTACCTGGCGCAGGCAATCGGTCGCGCCGATCTGACGGATCCACTCGACCTGTTTATCGTCTCGAACAACATGCAGGCGGTTGCGGGCGAGACCTGGCTGGCACCGGTAAAGGCCCTCGCGATCGGCCCCTGCCGGGTGATTGCCCAGGAGTTCCCCAATATCGGCTGCCGCAGCATCGACTTGGTGCTGCCAGCCGCGGGCTCCCGCCACGAGCAGCGTCTCCTGGATCAGCTGACGGCGGAGTTCACCGTCAGCTCGGCCGACATGATGATCGCGCTTCGCGGACCCGACCGTTGGGTTCAGAGCTTCGAGCCCGCCGCGCTGCCAAAGACTGCTGAAACGCCCGTGCGTGATGGTGGCACGTATCTCATCACGGGTGGTTTAGGCGGCATCGCACTCGAAATCGCAGAGAGCTTCGCGCGTAAGGCGCGCATCAACCTCGTGCTGATCTCGCGCACGGGACTGCCGCCCCGTCATGAGTGGCAATCCTGGCTGCAGTCGCGTGGTGAGCAGGATCGGACCAGCCGCCGGATCCGGAAGATCGAACTGCTGGAAAGTCTTGGCGCGCAAGTCGTGACCGCATGTGCGAGTGTGACCGAGCGCACGGAGATGGCGGCGGTCATCGCCGACAGCAAGACCAGGTTCGGCGCCATCACCGGCGTGGTACACACGGCGGGTGTGCTGAACGATCAGCTGATCCTGGCCAAGGAGGCGCAGGACGCGGCCGCGGTACTTCAGCCCAAGGTCGAGGGGACGCTACTCCTGCATGAGCTGCTCAAAAGCGAGCCGCTCGACTTTTTCCTGTTGTTCTCCTCGCGCAGCTCGGTCTCGGGCGTGACCGGCCAGGTCGATTACACCGCGGCGAACGCGTTCCTCGATGCCTTTGCGCATGCATGCGCGGCTCTCGAAGGTACGCCGGTGACGGCGATCAACTGGAGCGCATGGCGGGAAGTCGGCATGGTGGCGGAGATGCTGCGCGGCGCGGCGCCCGTGCAACCGAATCACCCGCTGCTGGACCGGCGCGTTGCGGAGGCGACCGAGGAAACCTACGCGACCGATTTCGAGATCGGCCGGCATTGGGTGCTCGATGATCACCGCATTCGTGGCGGTCAGGCACTCATCCCCGGCACTGGCTACCTCGAGCTCGCGCGTGCTGCCTTCGAGCAGCACCCGCGCCAGGGTGTGGTTGAGCTCGCGGATGTCTTCTTCATCGCTCCGTTCATGGTGCAGCCCGGTCAACGCAAGGAGCTGCGCGTCACGCTGCGGCCGAGTGATGATGGAATGGAGTTCACCATTCGCGGCAGCAACGGTGCCGGCTTCCACGACCACGTCACCGGCATGGTTGCCAGTCGCGACGTCGAGGACGCGCCGCGCCGCGACATTCAGCAGCTGCTCGCTCGCTGCCAGGTGCGCGAAGAGATCTTCACCGAGCCACGCCATCATGAGCACCTGCAGCTCGGCAAGCGCTGGGAGAATCTCAAGCGGATTTCCTACGGCCGTGGTGAAGCGGTCGCGCGGCTGGAGCTCCCCGAGGAATTCGCGGGCGAGCTGGAGACCTACCAGCTGCATCCCGCTCTACTCGATGTCGCGACCGCGTGCGCCCAGCCACTGATCCCCGGCTACAACGAGGACGAGCATTTCTACGTGCCGGCGTCGTATACGCGCCTGCTCGCACGGCGCCCGATGCCTCGGAGTTTCTACAGCCACATCCGGCATCGCCCGAATCAAAGTGGCGATACGGACATGGCCGTGTTCGACATCACGATTCTCGACGATGCCGGCAGCGAGATCGTCGATATCTCCGAATTCGTGATGATGCGCGTGCGCGATAAGGCGGCGCTCGGCAAGGAAGGCGCGAGCACGCCTTCGGCCGCGTACTTCCACGAGCCGCACGCAGAATCGGCGGCGCCCAGGCTCGTGGTGGATTTGGAGGATGCCATCACTCCAGCCGAAGGCATGGATGCGCTCGAGCGGATTCTCGCGGCGGGCGCTATCCCACAGGTTTTGGTTTCGCCGCAGGACCTCCCCCGCTGGATCGAGTATCTGCGTCGCTCGACCGCGCCGAAACAGATCGCGGCCGCGCCCAGCGCTTCTGCGCCGCCGGAGAGGGCTGCAGCAACCGAAGCGGCTCTACGCGAGCACGAAGCGGTGGCGGAAGCCGTCGTGCTCGCCCGTCGCGATCGCGAGACGACGCGCCTCGTGGCCTACGTAGTCTACGATCCAGACCAGTTCACGACGGTAAGCGAGTTGCGCAAGTACCTGCGTGGCACGCTGACCGAAGATCAGATCCCACAGAACTTCCTCGAGCTGGACGCAATGCCGACCACATCGGCCGGCCACATCGATCTGCGTGCGCTGCCGGATCCCTTCGCGGCCGATGACGACCACGTGGCTCCGCGGACGGGCGCGGAAAAGATTATTGCCGAAATCTGGCGTGAGCTGCTTGGCGTGGATCGCGTCAGCGTGCACGACAACTTTCTGGACATCGGTGGTCATTCGCTGTTGGCCTTGCGCGCGATCAACCGCATCGGCAAGAAGACGGGGGTGCGCCTGAGTCCCTCTGCGCTCAACCTGCAGACCCTGGAGCAGATTGCCGCGAGTTGTGAGGGTCAGCAGGCGGCAACTTCCGCGGCCGCACCAGCAGCCGTCGCGCCACCAGAGCCGCTGCAACAGCGCAAGTTGGGCAGCAAGTTGTTTGATGTTGTGAAGCAGAGCATCACGCGATCCTAGTGCATCACCATGGTCGGCGCACATCGGTGACCTCGACATCCCCTTACATCATTCACGAGAAGCGATAGGTATGGATTACCGATGCAGCAGCTAAGGGAGCCTCGCGATCCGTCAAGGGCGGCACTGCGCGCGCCCTTCCCCGCAATCGACTGCCCACGGGACGAGAAGAGCCCCTTCCAGTCCCCCGCCTGGCTGCGGCATTGGCTCGAGCACCGCGGTGCAGGGGTGGAGTCTTTTCCGCTTGTGGTGGACGGCGGCGCCACCGTCGCGCCGTTGGGACGCCTTCGCGTTGCTGGCCTGCGTGTGCTCCGGTTGCTTGGCAGCGGAGACTCTGACTTCAACGGCCTGATCACAACGCGCGGCGCGGACGCTGCCTGGGACAGCGTGGTCATGGAATTGGCCCGACGCCGGGGCGAGTGGGATCTCCTGCATCTTCATTCCGTGGCCGAGCGCGAAGCGATCTTACCTGCACTCGAGCGGCATTTGGGCCGCCCGGGGGCGGCGCGGCTGTACGAGGCGTGCCCGTTCATTCGTATTACCGGCACATGGGCCCAATTCATTGCCGCGCGCAAAACGCTGCGTCGCGAAGTGAGTCGGTGGACCCGGCGACTCGAGGAGATGGGGCCACTCGCGCTCCACTCGGTGCAGGCGCCGGTCCCGCAGGAAGTACTCGACGTCATGGTGGAAATCGAGCGGGATTCGTGGAAGTGGGAGCACGGCAATGCCGTATTCAAGCCGGGCAGTCAACGCGATTTCTTGTTTGCGGTACTGCGGGACGCGGGAGCACCCGCACGTGTGTGGACTCTCAGCGTAGGCGATCGAGTTGCTGCTTGCGCGATTGTGCTCGAGGCCTCAACGCGCTGGTGCTTTTACCTCACCACGTATCGTCAAGAGTTCAAGAACGCCGGGTCGATGCTGCTCGCGCGTCTGGTCGAGGCCGCGCACGACGCCGGCTGCACTTCGTTTTCGCTGCTGCGGGGTGATTTGCATTACAAAAACGATTGGGCTAACGAAAGCGAAGATGTCTACGAGATTGTGTGCGCTTCCAACCGACTCGGTCAGTTGGGTGCCCTTGCCTACCAGGCGCGTTGGCGCGCTGCCACTTCCCCGCTGATCCGGCGCGTGCGCTCCGTTCTCTTTAAGGCCGGAGACCGGCGGTGATATTGTTTTCTCCACTGAGCGCTACGGCTCGGCCTGCGCGCACAGCTTGATGATTCGTCATTTGCAGGAGGCGCGCGCGCGCGCGAAAGAACAAGGCTGGGGCCCTGTCCTGATTCTGATCAGACGGGAGCTCCGAAACCGCATAACCAACCCGTGGCATCTGATGTATTGGACGCCAACGACAGAGGCTAAATTGGTGCCTTTGCCGGCGAATGCATCATTTATGGTGTTGACCGATCCGGCACGTGAACTGAATCCAGCGCAATTCAAGGCTCTCATCGAGGCGCTCGGACCGCGCTCGAACAAACAAGCCGAAGCGCGATTGGCGAGCGGAGCACTCCTTCACGTCCTCTTTGTTGATGAAATGGTAGCGGGTTACTTCTTCACCGTATCAGGTGCAGCCCGTCGTTTTCAGCACATGGTGCTAACCGACGGCGACAGCGCGGGAATTGACGGCCGCATCCTACCCGCATTCAGGGGGCGGGGCCTGTTCCCAGTTCTGCTCGGGCACGGGGTCCATGCATTGCAAGCGTACGGACAGGACCGTTTCTACGCTGATGCGCTGGAAACCAACATAGGTTCGCTGCGAGCGTTAGAAAGGATCGGCTGTCGCTTTCTGACGCGATATCGGACATCGTGGCGTGGGTATTACCGTTACGCCGAGCCGCCCCTGTGATCAAAATGCGCGAGCCTTTGCGTGTTTGTCACTTTGTCTCAGGCGATGCGTGGGGCGGACTGGAAGCCATGGTGCTGAGTCTCATGCGCGCCCAGGTTGCGGATCCGGCGTACGACGTCAGTCTCATCGCGCTCAATGAGGGACGCTTGGTTCGGGAGGCGATAGCGGAAGGCATCGTCGTGCATCTACTGCCGGAGCGCGAGTTGAATGCGTGGCAGCTCGTTCTTCGTCTCCGTCGCGTGCTGACCTCGTTGCGATCGCAGTTGCTTCACACGCACCGGTACAAGGAGAACTTTTTTTCGTGTTTGGTTGCCCCCGGACTGGGGATTCGGCCGGTCGTTACTTTGCACGGGTACGGGCCGAGCTCCTTCACACCGGCAGGAATACAAACCTTCGTCAGGGATTCTATTTCCTTTCGCCTCGCCCGTCGCGCTCGCACGCAATTCGTCGCCGTATCTCGCGATCTGCAACGCCTGTACCGTCCCAAAGACGACGAATGCATAACTATTCCGAACGGTGTTGCCACATCCGCCGGGTCACCTCGTCACCGAGAGAATCGTGACCAACGACTCGTCATCGGCTGGGTGGGAAGGCTGGTTCCCGTCAAGTCGGTCGGGACGCTGTTGGAAGCGCTCACGCACATGGGTGCAGATCGCGGGCAGCCGACCGTACTCCTGGTAGGTGACGGACCCGAGCGCGCGGCGCTTACCGAGCACGCGAAGCGCCTGGGGATTCAGACTCGAGTTCAGTTTACGGGCTACGTCGAAGATCTCTCGCCGTTCCTCGCCCGCATGGATGTATTCGCCCTGCCTTCTCTACATGAAGGCGCGCCAATAGCGCTGCTGGAAGCCATGGCCGCCGGCGTACCTGTCGTCGCAGCCAAGGTAGGCGGAGTCCCAGAAATGATCGGGGACAGCGGAGCAGCGTGTTTGGTTGATGGGCATGATCCGGTCGTGTGGGCGCGTGCAATAGAGGGCATTCTCGCTGATCGAGCGGCCACAGATGAGATGGTCAAGCGCGCGCGCGCCGGCTTGTTTCCGAGCGCTTTTCAATCGACGCGATGCACACCAGGTACGGCGAACTGTATCACGCGGTCATCGCACGTTGAGCCGTTAGGTGGAACGCATCCCTGTAACCGACGTCTTCGAAATCGCCCATTTCTCTGCGAGCGGTCACTCTGAGCAATTCTGACGGGCACATATGTTCGATAATGTTCGACGCGATTTGAGCCGCGCCTGCCGCGGTAACCAGGGCGGCGTGGTCGGTTTCTTTCCACTCCTGCGGGAGCTCTTCAACCCCGGTACCCTGGCGATTCTGGTGTATCGCTTTGGTCACTGGGTTGACCAGATGGTGCCTGGA
>JANNOC010000198.1:0-1603 GCA_031398865.1 Gemmatimonadota bacterium
AGACCCGGATCGTTCGCATCTCGGCCCGCCTCCTTCGGCAGCATGATGCGAATGCCGACCGCACCCGGCGTTTTCTTCCAGTCGGCAATGACATCGGCCACCGCCGGATCGTTGGGATCGACCTGCTTGACGAGAGCGAAGCGGCCGGGATGCGCCCGTTGCACTTCCACCGCATAGCTCGCGTCGTACTGGTACAGGGAATGGGCGGAGATGAAGATCGCGCCGTCGACGCCGACCTTGTCCATCGCAGCCACCATCTCGTCACCGGTAACGTGATCGGGCCAGTTCGGCACGTTGTGCCAAGGCCGTTTCGGTGTATTCGCCTCATAGGCGTGAACCTGCGAATCGATGATCGGCATCGGGGAGCTCCTCTGCGCTGAGTGGATTCGTTGGTCTTAAAGTTCCAAGAGTCTATCGCAGTACGACCGCAAGGCTCCAGCGCCGGCGCGTCGGCTTCTCGCACCGGCCCAGTTGTAAGATGGCAGGGTTTGCACCGAATAACCTTGGAGGCCACACCGATGTCCGAACCCGTTCGCATCAAGGAGATCCCCGAAAACGAGCTGACCCCCGAGCAGGCGAAGGTATTCAAGGACCTCGTCGCCGGGCGCGGTCGGCTGCTGACGCCCTACAAGATCTGGATCCACTCGCCCAGGCTTGCCGCGGCATTGGAGACGATCGGCACCTTCCTCAACAAGAAGAGCTCGCTGTCGGAGCGCGATGTCGAGTTGGTGATCTGCATCATCGCCAATCACTGGAAGGCAGAGTATGTCTGGACCGTGCACGTCAGGACCTGCGTCAAGCTCGGGATCCCGCAGAGCGTGTTCGACGCCATCCACGCCGGTCAGGATCCCGGGCTCGACAATGAGCGCGAGCGCGCCGTCTACGATCTGGCGAGAATCGCGATGGAGCCCGGCGCAGGTCCGGACGAGGTATTCACCCGCGCCGAACTGATCCTCGGCCGCGACGGCATCGCCGAAGTCCTGGCACTGCTGGGCTACTACAGCTCGGTCGCGATGGGCGTGAAGCTGCATCGCGTCCTCCTCCCTGCCTGACAACCAGATCGGGGCTCGGACTTTGGAACGGGACGTGGGCTATAGATTTCACAAGTCCACCTATCTGTACTGCTTGGGAAACACGATTGATCAGCGACTCGCGTTAGTGGGCTCAGCCAGGACCTCGGCGGCGGCGGCGCGCCAGCGCGGATAGTGTGCGCTCGCCCGGTGCGCCTCGAACGCCTTCTCATTGTCACGTTGTTCATCTCTCTCGGGTTTCGATTCTCGCTCGGCGTTTTCTATTCCGCCATCCTCGACGAGACGGGCTGGGGGCGCGCCGAAACGGCCAGCGTGGTTTTCGCCGCCATGATCGTCTATGCCTGCACGGCGGCGCTGAGCGGCTACCTGTTCGACCGCCTGGGCGCGCGCGTGGTCTTTCCGATCGGCGCGCTTTGCATGGGCTCGGGGCTCGCGCTCTGCTCGACCACCGAGTCGCTGGCCGGCTTGACCGTCTCCTACGGCATCCTGCTGGGGTTCAGCTACGCGGCGCTTGGATTCATTCCGCACATGGCCATTGTTCCCCGCTGGTTCGCCCGGCGGCGGGGGCTGGC
>JANNOC010000645.1:0-1666 GCA_031398865.1 Gemmatimonadota bacterium
CGCCGCGGGCGTCCGGGCGATGCAAACGATGGGGAGCCGCGTGGTCGTGTCAGTCGTCATCGTGGTGAGAGGAGGAGTACGCGCACTGCGCATTTATGCCGACGCTGCTAATTTACCGCGATGAATAGCGCGAAGTATGACGCCGCCGAATCGCTCGCTGCCGTCGTTGCGGCCTACCGAGGCGATGGTGACATGGAAGCGTTGCAGAAGCGGCTCGCCTCCTTCGCGCACTCTGCCACGGCGGACGAGCTGATGCGTGCGGTGGAACCGTTCCGCGAATTGCCCGAAGTGGCCGGACCGCTGTACGAGCGCATCGTGTCGCTGCGACCCGAGGATGCGCGTGCGCTCGTGATCCTCGCCAATGCATACTGGCTGGCGGGGCGGGGGCCGGACGTGGTGGGGCAACTGGCGTCGCGCGCAATCTCCGCGGATCCTGGCAATCGCGGCGCATGGCATCTGTGGGCACTGACCGAGAGCGCACCGCGCGCGCGCGTGTCGCGGTGGCAGCAGGTCGCCGCGCGCTTCCCGGATGATCAACTCGCGCGCGCGAATCTGGCCGACAATGCCGCGAGTCTCGCGGGAGCCGAGCACGACCCCGTTGCGCTGGCGCTCGCGCTGGAGACATACGGGCATCTGCTGGCCGAAACGTCCCACCCCGCTCAGCGCGCGGCGCTGCAGACGGCGATCACCACACTCGAACGGTGGCGATTGTGACTATGCACTGACCTCGAGCGATCGGCGCGCGGGCACGAGTCGCGCGAGGTAGGTCGTCAGCTCTTCGTTCTCGGGCTTGCGAATGATCTCGCAGCGGCACTCCGCGATGATTTCGTCGGCTCGCGTCGTGATGTCGCCGGTGAAGAACACTGTCCGATTGGTGAGGTGCGGCTGCAGCGAGGTCGCGACGTGATAGATGACGTCGCCACGCTGGTCTGGCATGCGCAGGTCGAGCACGAGCACGTCCACTCGCTCCGCGCGCAGCACTTCCTCGGCGCGCGCCCCGGATTGTGCGGTCAGGACATCGAAGCCGTCCAGCGCAAGCAGTCGCGACAGTGCCGTGCAGATAGTCGGCTCGTCGTCCACCACGAGCACGCGAGCCTGATGGCCGTCCACCACGCGCATCGCGGTGGGGGTCCGCTTGGTCCGTGCAAAGCGCTTGTCGGTGCGCTCGCCGTTGAGCCCCTCATCCGGGGGAACGATACGCATGATGTTCACGCGCTCAGGAATCCGGCGTCAGCAGCCGTACGGACAGCCGGTCGATCAGCTCGTCCGCGTCCAGCGCGCGGCGCACGGCGCGCGGCGTCAATCCGGTCAACGCGCGCGTTTCCTGCGTGAACTGCCAGGGAGTGCTGTAGCCGATCTTGATGGAGACTTCCGTCAGCAAATAGCCCGGGTCGCGCATGCAGGTGTACGCGCGCAGCATGCGCGCGGTGGCGAGCAGCAGCCGCGGCGACGCAATGCCGGCCCCTTGCAGCTGCCGGTACAGCGAGCGTGGCGACACGCTGGCCGCGCGGGCGAGCTCGCTGGTGCTGCGGATGTCGAGCGACAGGAGATACATCTGCTCGATGGTGCGTGTCAGGGCGGGGCTGAGCGCGGCCAGCGGAACGCGCAAGCGTTGAATCAGCAGCGCGCCGAGTGGCGATTGACGCTGGCGATCCAGCACGCTCAG
>JANNOC010000217.1:0-2795 GCA_031398865.1 Gemmatimonadota bacterium
CACGGGATTGTTGCGCGCCCCCGACTTGAATTCGGTCAACTGCTTGAGCAGATACACCGGGTGCTGACCGGCGAGGCTCGGGTTCGCGGACAGAGGACTGTTGCCGTCGCTGTGGCGAGCGTGGCCTCGCCGATGCCTTGGTCAATGTCATCCTGTTCATGCCGCTAGGTGCTGCGGCCGCCGTCACAAGTCGTTCAACGCTTGTCGCACTGGGCATCGGGGCGGCGCTCTCCGGCAGCGTTGAATTCGCGCAAATTGCCCTCATTCCCGGGCGTGATGCCAGTATTGGTGACCTGGTCTTCAACACCCTGGGCGCCGCAGCAGGCGTAATTCTCCTGAAGACTTCGTGGTGGTGGCTCGCATACAACCGCGTCCATGCCAGTCGTTTGTCTCTCGCCGCCGCGTTCTTTACCGCGGCAATTGTTGCCACGACGGGGCTGCTCCTCGTGCCCAGCACGCCCGAGGGCCCCTATTTCGTGATGTGGGCGCCGGTGCTCAGGCACCTCGACCCTTACGATGCTCCGGTGCGCTCGGTTACCATCGGCGGACAGTCTTTCCAGCCCGGCCGAATAGAGCAACCGATTCAGCTGCGGGAGCTGTTGCGAGCAGGTGCCCCGATTCGTGTCGTCGCCACTGTGGCGGCGAAACCATCTCGCCAAGCCGCCATGTTCGCCATCTACGATGACCGCAAGCGCGAGGTCCTTCTGATTGGACCGGACAGGGACGACCTGGTGTTCCGGGTGCGCCTGCGCGCTGCTTCCGCTAGGCTGGACCAGCCGGACATTCGCGTGGTTGGCGGTTGGCGCGACCTCGTACCCGGTTCACAGGTCACTGTGACGGCTCGCCGTTCCGGACGGGATTATTGCGTGGGATTGGGACTTCAGCCTCCCTGCAGTAGTGGATTCCATGCGAGCACCGCCTGGGCGCTGTTTCTGTACATCGAGCATTGGCCGGAGTCGTTGCGGTCGGCATTGAACGTTTTTTGGCTCGCCATGTTGGGCTTCCCCGTGGGATTTTGGGCGCGCCGTCGGTGGGAGTCGTTATGCGCGCTGTTGGTTTTTGCATCCACGATCGTGGTCGTACCCGCATGGATTGGGCTTCTTCCCACCCCTGCGTCCCACTTGCTTGGCGGGATCGTCGGCATGGGACTGGGCGTCGTGCTGGCACGGGTCATGGTCGTCAACACACAGGCCGGCCGAGGTGTGGCACCCGAGCCACACTGAGTGCTCCCGCAGCCTGAAGCCGATAAAGGTCGCATCACGACCTGCAAGGCTAGCAGCAAGTGGCGCAATGACTTTCGCGGAGTGAACGCGGTCCAGGTCGGTGCGGCGCCTGGTATGCATTGCCCCGTAGGTCCGTCATTGGTCAACCGGAGAATAATGGCAGAGCAAGCTTCAACGAGCCCCTCCGACGGGGCTGATCAAGCCAGGCCGGATTCCAGCCCGGCGATGAAGAGCGTGGGGAAGCAGACGCTCATCTACGGAATCGGCCTCTTGCTCGCCAAAGGCGTCGGGTTGTTGATGTTGCCGTTGTATACGCGCTACCTGACGCCGGCGGACTACGGGATCCTCGAGCTGGTCGAAATGACGCTCGAGCTGGTTTCGATCGTCGCAGGCGCCCAACTCGCGTTGGGTGTGTTCCGGTTCTACCACAAAGCCCAAACACTCAAAGAGAAGAACGCAGTCGTTTCCACTGCGCTGGTCGCGCTGGCGGTGAGTTACGGAGTGGTTGGAGTGGCGGGCGTGCTGGCCGCTCCGCTGCTCTCCACGCTGGTTTTCGGATCCACCGTCCACGTCACTTTGATACGAATCGCGGCGGCAAGCCTCGCTTTCCAGAGCCTGGTGATGGTCCCGTTTGCGTACTCGCGCATGCGCGATCGTCCAGTGCAGTTCGTGATTATGACCCTGGTACGCACAGCCATCGTGCTCGCGCTGAACGTGATTTTCCTGATGGGCATGGGTTGGGGCGTCAAGTCGCTGTTGGTCAGCTCATTGTTCGCGAACCTCGTGATCGGCGTCTGGATGTCAGTCGGGCTGATTCGTGAGGTTGGTCTTGGCTTCTCGCGGCAAGCGACGCGAGACCTGGTGCGCTATGGCGTGCCGATGGTGGCCACCCAGTTAGCCACCTTTGTGACCACATTTGGCGACCGGTATTTCCTGCTCGCTGCCGGCGACGCCACCATGGTTGGACTGTACTCGCTCGGCTACCAGTTCGGCTTTTTGGTTGCCTTGTTCGGCGCCGGCGCCTTCATGCGTGTGTGGGATCCCAGACGCTTCGCTGTGGCCGACCGGCCCGATCGCGATGAGATCTACGCGCAAGGCTTCATCTACATGAATTTCCTGCTGATCACGATTGCGTTGATCACGGCCGTCTTCATTGAGGATCTGCTGCGCATCATGGTGACACCGCCGTTCTACGCGGCGGCCGGCATCGTGCCGATCGTGCTGGTCGCGTACGTGCTGCAAAGCTGGACGGCGATTCAGGACATTGGAATCCTGATTCGTGAGCGCACGGAGTGGGTGATGATCGGCAACTGGATCGCAGCGCTGACGGCGTTGGCCGGCTACTTCCTGCTGATCCCACGGTACCTGATGTGGGGTGCCGCGTTTGCCACACTCGTGGCCTTCGCGGTACGTCACGTAGTCATCTTTTCGATTTCGCAAAAACTCTGTCGGGTCCGGTATCGTTGGGCTCCGGTGACGCGCCTGGTCATTCTTGCGCTCGTGATCTACGCGGTGAGCCGCACCTTGCCCGAACTCAGCCTGTGGCGGTCCATCACCGCCCGTACCTTCCTG
>JANNOC010000258.1:0-2086 GCA_031398865.1 Gemmatimonadota bacterium
CGACCCGCGCCGATGGCTCGGCCCGGAATGAAAAGGGCAACAGCGCGTCCTCATCCTTCGAGGCCGCTGGGGCCGCGACGATCAGGACCGCGAAGACGATGGCGCCAGCGATGCCCAGGCCGAGCGCGCCACGTCGCACGAAGGTCGGGATTCGCAGATCGGGCGTCCACGCGAGCCACCAACCGAGGCCCAGCGCGATTCCACCCAGCCCAAACGACATCGTGAAGGCGGCCACGATGAGGACGCCAAGGCCGAGCATGATCGCCGCGCGACGGATCACCCAGCCAGCGCTGGCCGATCCGCAGACCACGAGCAGGCTGATGCTCAAATAGTGACAGAGACTGTTGGGCTGGCGCTGGTAGAAGAGCGCGGCAACCCTGGGATAGTGGCCAGGGGGCAACGACCCGAAGTCCGAGGTCAGGCGGGCGACGAGTTGTGGGGTCGTTCCGAGGTAGAAGAGCGCGATGGTCCCCAATCCGACGACGACGGTGACCGCCGTTCCGAGGATCCAGGCCCGCGCCACCTGGCGGAGAGTGGCCTGCGAGTCCACGAGGTTCGCGGCCAGGAGCGCGGCGGCGGCGTAGACGATGGCCGTCGACCATTTGACCGCCGAGCGCCCCGGCGACTCGGAGGCGACCACCGACGCGAGCGAGCACAGGAGGAAGACACAAACCGCGATTCCGAACGAGCCGAGCCGCAGCCGTGCGGTACGGCGCACGAGGGCGACCGAGAAGGCGGCAAGGCTGGCGAAGAGGGCCAAGTCGCCCGGAAACAGTGCCACCCCCGAGGATCCGAAGGGCACGCGCACTGCCACCTGAACGGGAAGGAGCGCGACGAACAGCAGGAATCCGGCCAGGGCCAGGCGCGACTCCACGGTGATCGGCGCAGCTTAGTCGAGGAAGCATCCGATCTGTCAAATGCTCTCGGCGATCTCGTGGCGGAAGGCGCGACCGCGAGACTCCGGGGCCCAGCCGGCCTCCTGTGCCGATCGAATGGCCGACGCCAGGGCGTGAAGCACCCGGGCGTCGGAAGGCGTGCCGTCTCCATCGTTCACCTTCAAGGTGAAGTCGAGTATCAGCTCCCGGGTGCGCCCGGGATGCAGGGACACGGAGATCGAAACGGCCTTGATGCCTTTGCCCCAGACGACCCAGCCATGCCGGTACGCCCAGGCGTAGCCGGTTCCGTCTACGGCGACGATGGTGTGGGTCGCTCCGCCGCGTCCCGCTTTCTCGCGGAGCTTTCCGGAGATCAGCCGGTCGTCCGTGTGGCGTGTGTCCTTCTTCACGTAGGCCGGCTGCAGGATGAAACCGTGGTGGCGACCCTGGAGGGATTCGAACCCTCGATCTTCACCTTGAAAGGGTGACGTGCTGGGCCTCTGCACCACAGGGTCGTCGGCAGCAGAGGTAGTCTAGCCGGGATCAGGCGGCTTCGGGCCACTCCGCTCGTTGCGAGGACTCGCTCGGCTGCGGTTCGGACGCTTGGCCATCGAGATCGGCGAGCCAGACTGCGCGCAATACCAGGGCGCTTCCAACGGTCACGAGCGCGGCGGCGACGAACTGAAGCAAGGTCACTGTTCGATCCTCCGGGCGGAAGGCTAGACGACCCATCCACCACTCCGGGTCCAAGCTTCGCCTTTTATTCGTACGTCGTCAAGCAAAAAGCGAAATTAAGGCGAAAGATCAGTGGTGCGCGGGGCGGGGGGGCTTCTTAGGCGGAATGAGCAGAGCCACTATCTCCCCGCAGTACAACACGATAGAGACCGAAAGCTCCAGCCAGATGGCCAGGACGATGACGCCCTCCAGCGTGCCGTACACCCCCGCGTACCGGGCCAGATTGCGGAGGTAATAGGCGAAAGCGGCCTTCGCGAGCTCCCAGAGGATGGTCGCGAGCAGCGCGCCCTGCGCGGCGTGCACGCTCGTGACCACCCGGCGGGGAACCACGCGGTAAACGAGAAAGAAGAAGCTAAAGGTCACCGCGACCGGCACCACCTGGCTGACGAACACGCCGACCAGCGCTTGCACCGCGTCCGCGCCGCTCGGCCCGGCGAACCGCAGCACGACGCCTTCCGACGTGGCCATCACCATGG
>JANNOC010000296.1:0-1928 GCA_031398865.1 Gemmatimonadota bacterium
CGACATCAACGCGCGGGACTTCCGAGGGCGCACCGCCTACCGGATCGCGGAAGGCTCCAAGCAGTCGTTCCAGTTCCAGGCGTATCCCGAGACTGCGGCGTTTCTGGAGAAGCTGGGCGCGAACACACGCCTGGGCATCCCGGGAACGGTGCAGGAGCGCGCGCGCGACCTGGCGGCCGACGCGGCAAACGGCCGCTCAACGGAGCAGCAGCAGCCCTGAGCGCGCGTCCGGGCCGCCGCTGTCCCCCACCGTCAGTCCCGCAGTGCGAAAACCGACAGGTTGATGCCCGAGATGATGGCGACGTACTGCAGGCCGTCCACCTCGTAGGTCATCGGCCCCGACATGATTTGCCCGCCGAGACTCGTCTTCCACAGGAGCTTGCCGCTGCGGGCATCGAGAGCCTGCAAGTAGCCTTCGCGTCCGCCTGTGAACAGCAGGTCCGAGGCGGTCGTGAGAATTCCGCTGTCGGTCACGTCCGTCATCTCGAACTTCCACCGTGGCCCGCCGGTGTTCGGATCGAGCGCAAGCACGGCGCCGCTGCCAACCGCTTCGGTCCAGTTGTTAATCGGGCCGCGCCGCAATGCCGGCATCCCGGGTGCGTTGGGCGTCGGACCGTACACGGTGAAGCTGCCCCCCAGGAAGTACCGACCCTGCTGGTACTCAGCGGGCTCGCGTTTGTAGATCGTGCCGTAGTTCTCCCAGGCCGAAAGGTAGAAAAGCCCGGTGCGCGGACTGTAGGAGGGGGAGTACCAGTTCGTTGCACCCTGGTTCCCGGGAAAGGTGGGCGCACCGTCCGGCTGCGGCGTCTGAATCGGACGTCCACGCTCGTCCAGCCCGCTCGCCCAGTTCACCTTCACGAACGGCTTACCGAGCAGGAACGTCCCGGTTTGCCGGTCCAGTACGTAAAAGTACCCGTTGCGGTTGCCCCACGCCATCAGCTTCGCCGGAGTGCCGTTCCAGTTGGCGTCGAAGAGTACCGGAATCTGCACGGCGTCATAGTCGTAGCCGTCGTTCGGCGTGAACTGAAAATGCCATCGCAGACGCCCGGTGTCTACATCAAGGGCAACGACGGAGTCGGCGAACAGATTGTCGCCGGCCCGCTGGTCGGGATTCCAGTCGGGACCCGGATTGCCGACGCCCCAGTAGGTGAGGTTCAGTTCCGGATCGTAGCTGCCGGTCAGCCAGATCGGTGCCCCGCCGGTCTTCCACGCGTCGGTCTTCCACGTCTCGTGGCCGCGTTCGCCCGGACCGGGAATGGTATTGAACCGCCAGAGCTCCTTCCCGGTGCGCGCGTCGTACGCAGCGAGGAACCCGCGGATGCCAAACTCGCCGCCACCGGTGCCAATGAGAACCTTGTCCTTGACGACGAGCGGCGCCAGGGTCAGGGAGTACCCGGCCTTGTAGTCGGCGACCGCAATCTCCCAGAGACGGAGACCGGTTCGTGCATCGAGCGCCACCAGCTTGGCGTCGAGGGTGGCCATGAACAGCGTGTTGCCCCAGATGGCGACACCGCGATTGTTCGCGCCGCAGCACGCCTTGTGATCGGCGGGCGCGTTGTGGCGATACATCCAGAACGCGCGTCCGGTCTTCGCGTCCAGCGCGATGACGTCATTCGGCCGCTGTGTGATGTACATGACGCCGTCCACCACCAGCGGTGTGGATTCCCAAGGGCCCATGACGTTGCCCTGGAACACCCATTTCTGCTCGAGATTGGTCACGTTGTCTGGCGTGATCTGCTGGAGCAGGCTGTAGCGCTGACTGGTATACGTGCCCGAGTACGTCAGCCAGTTGTGCGGCTCCTGTGCCGCCCGCTGGATGCGCTCGGAGGTCACTTGCGCAGGCAGCTGATCGCCGGCGGCGAGGAACACTGCGGCGACCGCCGCGAGCCATCTCACACTCTTCGTCATGTCAGCCTCTCAACGACAGC
>JANNOC010000657.1:0-2056 GCA_031398865.1 Gemmatimonadota bacterium
AACGAAGGTCAGCAAGAGCCGCATCAAGAGACTCCGGGGACTGAGCCAGCCCCAGTACCGCCTCCGAGTGGGCGACATCCGGGTGTTTTATGACGTTACAGAAACGCAAGTCCAAGTCCTCGCTGTCGTCACGAAAGCCGACGCGCAAGCGTGGCTCGAAGAGCAGGGGACGCCAACCGCCGACAAGGCCAAGGGCGGTGGCTCTAGCGGAGATCAAGGATGATCTGTCGAAATACCTCCGGTTGGCAGTCGACGAAGAAATCGTCATCACTCGCCACGGCCGGCCAGCCGGCATCCTGATCGGGTTTGCCTCGGACGAGGACTGGTTCGACTATCGTCTTGAGCATCACCCGGAGTTTCTGCGTCGCATCGCCGAGGCTCGTGCTGATCTTCGCGAAGGCCGAGGGATGCCCCTTCGGGAGCTCCGATAGCCGCGGTCTAACAACCAAATGGAGCCGTCGCGCCTGACGGTCCGGTGCGATCATGTCGCCGTGGCGCGCGGCTCATTTGGAAACGTTAGACAGCACCGGCGAGCAACAAGTTACGATGCCAATTCCCGAGCTGGAACGGGCTCGCGTTGAGCGAGCGCTCGACAAGTTTTGCGACCGCGTCCCAGCCGCGATTCGCTCCGACCTGGCGTACGAGTACCGCTTTCGAGGCAACACGGTCGTTCTGCTGGAGCGCCGTCCGCACTTTCGCGATCGCGCACGGCATACCGAGCACCTGTTCGCGAAGTTCGTGTACAGTCCGACGGTTGGTGGGTGGTCCCTCCGATGGTCCGACCGAAACGGCCGTTGGCACGCGTACCAGGCGTTCCAGAATGTTCCTTATTTCCGCGACGTGCTTCGCGAAGTTGAAGCGGATCCCACGGGGATCTTCCTCGGGTAGTGCGGATCACAAGACGAGGTGAAAATGGCGCTACCGCCGAACCTCAATCAAGAGAAGTTGAGCGAAGCTGCGCTGGCCATTCTCGGGCTCACTGCGTTCCGCGATCATCACGTCGTCCGAGCCTGGAAGGGGATGGATTGGGATTTGCTCGACGTGCTCTATCAGAAGGGTTGGATCGACGATCCCAAAGGTAAAGCGAAGTCGGTGGTTCTCACAGATGAGGGTGCCCAGCTTGCCGAAGATCTCCTTCAGCGACATTTTGGCGCGTAACAAGTAGCGGGGGCGTTGCTGTCTAACACGGTTTGCAGCCGACGGCGGCCAGGAGAACATGAGCCGCCGCGGCTGAAACCTGGCCGTTAGCCAGACTTGTCGAGAGGAACGAAATGCGAACACGGTTGCCATGGTGGTGGACAGCGGTGACGACGTTCTTCGCATTGTCGGCCCTTGTGTCAGCAGACACGCAAGGCTCGCTGGCGGGTTACCCGTTGATCGATGTTCTCGTTTGGGGAGCGGACGTGAAGATTGATGTGACCCCATACCCGCCGGATGTGCGAGCGCAGATCGAGCAACATCGGAGACGATTCGAAGCGTACGAATCGAAGCGCGGCAAGCCGACAGGGTCCTCCTTGTTGGCGATGGTATTTGAGGCGCAAGTTCGGTACGAGCGTCGCCTGGTTGCGATGTCAACGTCGCCAGCGGTGGACGCGCTCGCGATGGCCTACGTGACCGATCTGCGGCCATGCTACGAATGGGAGGGCGGTTCCGATTGTCCCGAACGCGAAGCCGTGTTTGCTGCGGGATATCAGACTGCCCACCCGACCGGGCCGTTCAGCCAGTACCTGCCGCTGCTCGAGGCGCACCGCTGGCTCTGCGCGGCGGAAGGCTACGAGTCCGAGAAGGCGCCCGCAGAGGCTGCGAGGACCCGAGGCTCGTACGACAAGGTCCTCTCGGTCGCCCGACAGTCTGCATCGTTGCTTGTGCGGACCGCGGCTGCCGAACTCGGGGCCCGAGCCCGATGCCATCGGTAGGAGATGGAAATACCATTCCAAAGGTCGTCGCATGGATTGCTGGCTAACCAACGAATGGAGCCGACGCGCCAATCGTCCCGTGCGATCATGTCGCTGAGGCGCGCGGCTCATTCGTAGCGTTAGCCTGCCGGCGAGGCACA
>JANNOC010000340.1:0-5547 GCA_031398865.1 Gemmatimonadota bacterium
TTCCACTCGCAGACGGCCGGGGTGACGCTCACCGCCCAGCAGCCGATGAATAACGTCGTGCGCGTCTCCTATCAGGCGCTGGCCGCGGTGCTCGGCGGCACGCAGTCGCTGCACACCAATTCCATGGATGAGACACTCGCCCTGCCGACGGAGGAGTCGGTGCAGGTGGCGCTCCGTACGCAGCAGCTGCTGGCATTCGAGACAGGAGTGCCGAACGTCGTCGATCCGCTGGGCGGATCCTATTACGTGGAGGCACTCACCGATCAACTGGAGCGCGACGCCGAATCGCTCTTCCAGGAGATCGAGACGGCCGGCGGGGTGGTGCACGGCCTGGAAACCGGCTGGTTCCAGCGCAAGATCGCGGAGTCCGCGGCGCGGCAGCAGTGGGAAATTGAGCAGCATCGCCGAGTCATCGTCGGGGTGAACGAGTTTGTCACCGGCGAGCCGGAGCTGACGATTCCGCTTCTCAAGATCGGCGAAACCGAGAGCGAGCAACGCGAGCGTATGCGGCAGGTGCGTGCGACGCGCGACAGCGCCCTGTGCGAGCGGCGCCTCGCCGCGCTGCGCGAAGCGGCGGCGACCGACGCGAACATGATGCCACTCATCCTCGATGCGGCGCGCGCGTACTGCACGCTGTACGAGATTCGCGCCGCGATGGAAAGCGTCTTCGGCGCGTACCGCGAGCCGGTCTTCTTCTGACCAGGCGGCCCGCCCGTGGAGCCACGGGCGAGTGGTGGGCGTCGTACTTCGGTGCGCAGTATCTGCTGGAGTACGAACCGATATTCCGCCCGGAGCGCGACCGAAAGGAAGTCGCGCGTCTGGTCGAGCTGCTCGCGCTGCCGGTTGGCTCTCGCGTGCTGGATTGTCCCTGCGGCCAGGGCCGGCACGCGCATCTGCTCGCCGAAGCGGGACTCGACGTGGACGGCCTCGATTACTCCGCCACGCTCCTGCGACACGCGCGCGCCCGCGGCGTCGGCCCGCGCCTGCGCTACACCCGCGGCGACATGCGCGCGTTGCCCGCGGGCTGGGACGGCCGCTTCGATGCGGTGCTCAACCTGGTGACGTCTTTCGGGTTCTTCGATCACGCCGCCGACGATGTGCGGGTCATCGCGGAATTCGCGCGCGTCCTGCGCACCGGCGGGCGACTGATCTGGCACGGCGCCAGTCGCGACGGCGTCATGGCACGCTTTCTCCCGCGCGATTGGTGGCGCACCAACGATGGGACAATGGTCGCGCACGAACGAACGTTCGATCCGCTCTCAGGTCAGTTGCGGATT
Organism: Gemmatimonadota bacterium; assembly: GCA_031398865.1. Lineage (GTDB taxonomy): Bacteria > Gemmatimonadota > Gemmatimonadetes > Gemmatimonadales > Gemmatimonadaceae > JANNOC01. The sequence continues at coordinate 1,278 of JANNOC010000340.1, forward strand.
CGCTCGCACTGGTCGGGACCGTCGGGCATGGGTGAGCGCGAGCATCGCATCCGGCTGTATTCGGCGTCCCGGCTCGCCGAGCTGTGCGCCGCATCCGGGCTCGTGGTGGAGGAAGCCTATGACGGCTGGACCTCCCGTCCCCTGGTCCGCCGATCCAGCGAGATGCTGTTGGTGGCACGGAAGGACTAGGCGGCACCGGGGTCGCCCGGTGTGCCCGCCACCGCTCTTGCGCACCCCCGTCCGCTGCTGTATACTGGTATCATCTGATACCATCAAAGGTGCCAAATGGTTGTGGCTGAACGCATCGCCAATATCATGGGAGGCACGGGCGTGCTGAAGCGGCGCGTCCGATCACTGCACGACCTGTACGATGCCGTCGCGACCGGATTACCCAAGGCGTCGTTAGGCCGCACCGTGCGATACGTGTACTCCGACCGCGCGGAGGCCACGAAGGTCATCGCGCGCATCGTTCCGCCCGCGACATACAAGCGGCGGAAGACGCTGCTCAAACCGGAGGAGAGCGAGAAGGTCGAGCGACTGGCGCGGGTGATGGCGACCGCGGAAGCGGTGTGGGGCGACGCGCACGCCGCGCGGTCGTTCCTCGAGACTCCGCACGCGTTGCTCGACGACGAGCGTCCCGTGGATGTGGCGCAGACCGAGCTCGGCGCGCGCGAGGTGGAGGAGCTGTGTTGGCGCCTCGTGCATGGCCTCCCGGTCTAAGGGTCGCGCGCTCCGCGCCTTTCGAGTCGCTGACGGCCGATATCCTTTGTTCGATGGCGGCGGTGCCGCCCAGTACGGCGCGCGCTGGAACTCGCCCGGGCACCGTGTCATCTATGCTGCCCTCACGTACGCCGGAGCACTGCTCGAACGCCTGGCGCAGGCGGGCACCGGGAAGCTGCCTGCCACCCAGCGCTGGATCACCATCGACATCCCCGCCTCCGTGGAGATCGAAGCGGTCGACGCGGGCGACGTCCCGCGATGGAACGCACCCGACTCGAGTGGAAGCCGCGCCTACGGGGACCAGTGGCTCGCGGAACGTCGCACGGTGGCGCTGGTGGTGCCCTCGGTGGTCGGCTGGCCTCACGAGCGCAACCTCGTCCTGAGCCAGGATCACCCGGACTTCGGCGCTTTGATCGCAAGCGCGCCCGAACCCGTGCGCTGGGATCGAAGACTATTGCGGTAGTGTCAGGCACCGGTGTGCAGCGGCGGGAAGAACGAGTGGTCGGTTCTCAGTTCTCAGTTTTCAGTTCTGAGTCGTACGGCCAAACCAATTCTGATAACAACCTGACTACTGACTACTTGATAACTGATTGCTGAAAACCGACAACTCGCCGTTCCCCAACCCTGCGCAATACCCTGACCGCAAGTTGCGTCGTGCGCGTGGCGACGGCTAGCTTGAATCGGTTTTGTGATCCGCTCGCCCGCGCCGTATTCCGCGTCGCCTGCAACTCCCTCCGTCTTCCGACGTCCTGATGCGACCCATTCGTGTACTCGTCGCCAAGCCTGGTCTCGATGGGCACGATCGCGGCGCGAAAGTCGTCGCGGCGGCGTTGCGTGATGCGGGGATGGAAGTGATCTACACCGGGCTGCACCAGACGCCCGAAATGATCGCCACCGCCGCCATCCAGGAGGACGTGGACGTCGTGGGGCTCTCCATCCTGAGCGGCGCGCACATGACGCTCTTTCCGCGCGTGTACCAGCTGCTCACGGAGCAGGGCCGCGAGGACATCCTCGTGACCGGCGGCGGGATCATTCCGAAGGAGGACATGGAATCGCTGCATCGCCTGGGAATCGGCCGGTTGTTCGGGCCGGGAACGGCGACCACCGATCTCATCGGTTACATCAAGGAGTGGTTCACCGAGCGGGAGAAGCAGGAGGCGTGACATCCCGCTTGCGGGAGCTGAGCGCGGCGCTGCGAGAGCTCGAGGGACGGCTGCGGCTCGGCGGCGGTGCGGATCGGATTCGCAAGCAGCACGATCAGGGGAAGCTCACGGCGCGCGAGCGCGTCACGCGCCTGCTCGATCCGGGCGCACCGCAGCTGGAGATCGGCCTCCTGGTTGCCTACGACCGGTACGAGGGGGGAGCGCCCGCGGCCGGCGTCATTACCACGTTAGGCGTGGTGCACGGCCGCGAGGTCGTCGTGGTCGCGAACGACGCGACGGTCAAGGCGGGCTCGTGGTGGCCGGAGACGATCACCAAGATTCTGCGGGCACAGGAAGTCGCGATGCGCTGCCGCGTTCCCATCATCTACCTTGTGGATTCCGCCGGCGTGAATCTGCCGTACCAGGAGGGCGTCTTTCCCGGGCAGTATGGCGCGGCGCGCATCTTCTACTACAACTCGATCATGCGGCGCTATCTGCGCGTACCGCAGTTCGCGGCGGTGATGGGACAGTGCGTCGCCGGCGGCGCATATCTCCCCGCTCTCTCCGACGTGATTCTCATGGTGAAGGGCACGTCCTTCATGGGGCTCGGCGGGCCGAACCTGGTGAAGGGCGCGACGGGGCAGGTCGTGGACGGCGAAACGCTGGGTGGGGCAGACACGCACACACAGATCAGTGGCGTCGCGCACTACGCGCTGGAGGACGACGCAGAGTGCCTGGCGAAGCTGCGCGATCTCATTGAGCGGCTGCCGCGGCGAGCCCCCGTACAGACGGCAGATGTGGGGACCCGACCGGGGGACGATGCGTTGTACGATCTCCTTCCGGCGGACCACCGCATGTCGTACGACATGCACACGGTGCTCGGCGCGATCCTGGACGAAGGGGAGATTGACGAGTTCCAGGGCGAGCTCGCGCGCGAGATGATCTGCGGCGACGCGCGCATTGCCGGTATGCCCGTCGGCGTGATTGCCAATCAGCGTGGACTCATCAAGGGTCGCGCTGGCTCGAAGCCGCGCTTCGGCGGAATTATCTATGCCGAGAGCGCGGAGAAGGTTGCGTACTTCATTGATCGGTGCGACCGCCAGGGACTTCCGCTGCTCTTCCTGCAGGACGTGTCGGGCTTCATGGTCGGCCCGGAGGCGGAACACGAAGGCATCATTCGCGCGGGCGCGCGCTTCGTTGAGGCGATGGCGACCGCGCGCGTTCCGAAAATCGTGCTGACACTCAATCACGCCTCGGGCGCCGGTTACTACGCCATGGCCGGACAAGGGTTCGATCCTGATTTCATTCTGAGCTGGCCGACCGGCAGAATGGCCGTCATGGAGGGCGAGGCCGCAGTGCAGGCGGTGCACGGCCCCGCGCTGGAGGCCGCGAAGCGAGCCGGCGGGGAACTGCCGCGGCAGGTGTCAACGTCGGTGGAGGAGATGCGCGCGGACTACGAACATCAACTCGACGCACGGTATGCCGCCGCCCGCGGCTTCGTGGATGCGATCGTGTATCCCGAGGAGACGCGAACGATGCTCGCGCTGGCGCTGCGCGCCTCACTCCACAATTCCGGTCCGCATCTCGGCGCATTCGTCCTGCCGCTCGACGCTGGGAGAGACGCGTGAAGCGCGTGGTGCGTGTCGCGAGCGGCCAGGGGTTCTGGGGTGACTGGCTCGACGCCCCTCGCCGTCAGGTGGAGGGCGGGCCGGTGGACTACCTGATGCTCGACTATCTCGCCGAAGTCACCATGTCCATTCTCCAGAAGCAGAAGGAGCGCGACCCGTCACTCGGCTACGCGCGCGACTTCATCGGGGCGATCGAGAGCGTGCTCCCGGCCATCGTCGAGCGCGGCGTGCGCGTGATCGCCAATGCGGGCGGCGTCAACCCGCCGGCGTGCGCCGCGGCCGTGCGCGAGTTCGCGATGCAGCGCGGCGCGGCGGACAAGCTGCGCATCGGCATCGTGACCGGCGACGACCTCCTCCCCCGGCTGGACGAGTTACTTGGCGCGGGGCACGAGCTGCGGAACATGGATACCGATGAACCGCTGTCGGCGATCCGCGATCGCATTGTCGCGGCGAACGCCTACATCGGCTCAATGCCGATCGTCGAGTTGCTGCGTCAGGGCGCGAACGTGGTGATCACGGGGCGCTCCACCGATACCGCCCTGACCATGGCGCCGCTGCGTCACGAGTTCGAGTGGGGCGACGCGGACTGGAATCTGCTGGCAGCGGGCATTATCGCGGGGCACATCAACGAGTGCGGCGCGCAGTGTTCCGGTGGGAACTGTCTGCATGAGTGGCGCAGTATTCCAGATCTCGCGAATGTCGGATATCCCATCATCGAGGCGAGCGCCGACGGCAGCTTCGTTGTGACGAAGCATCCCGGCACTGGTGGGCGCATCTCCG